>CAZVRY010000008.1:0-76230 GCA_964629545.1 uncultured Verrucomicrobiota bacterium
GCCCCGCAGGGCGGGCACAGAAACCGTTGGATGCTTTCCTTGGCCTCGCCATCCGGGGAGGCATACCGGTAATAACACCCGTGCCGGTGCATGAGCCCGGGGCATCCCGATGGACAAAGGGGGCGCTGTCCGTTGAGTGAATCTTCGCGAACTTGGATGACCTCCTAAAACCAGACTCCTCCCGATGGATCAAGCCGCCTTCCCTCCGATCACCCGCCTCACCCTCCACACCTCATTTCAGAAACGCTCCAGTCCCGCTCCCTCAAGAGATTTCACAGCGGTACAATTGGAGAACTCCGGTGCGAGCAACGGAGTTGACGGCAACTCTAATCCGTAGTGGATGAAGAAGGTCTTAGCGGCGTCGTATTCGTGCTCTGAGAACCCTTCGTGCGTCACCGTGGCAGCGCGTTTGCGCACATCCACCGGAATAATCAGTTCCTCGTAAGACGAACGAACCGAGAGCACGACTCCGATCCAAGGAGAACGCTCAAGGCAAGCAACAAATGCCGCAAGGTTGCTCGGCCAAATGGCGCGGCCGGAGCCTTCGTTCAAGGCATCGATCAGCAACAGCGCCCGCGAGTCCGCTGCCTGCGCGGCCGACTCGAGAGCGCCAACAAACTCCTCAGCGGACAAGCCTGCCATGTCGAGTTGCTGAAGTGCCTGGAGCCACGGCGCATCATTGCTCACGAACCGTTGCCCCATGAGAAGCACCGTTGGCCGACCGGCAGCGATGCGTTCCTGCGCCACGTCACAAAGGAGATGGGTCTTACCCGTGCCAGCGGCGCCTCGGAGGAGCATGAACGCGCCTCCTGCCACGCGTTCAGCGTGCTGTAATGTTTCGCGTGTGGCTCGAAGTTCAGAGGAGAGACCGTGGAGCCGAATCCGGGAATCCCGGTACGGGTTGCTGCGGTAGGAGGGTGAGCCAGTCCCGGTTTCTGGCTCAGATGACGGCTCGGATTCCTTTGCTCGTTCGCTTTCCTCGAATAGCCCTGCGAGTTTATCTGCTGCCGCCTCCCCGGCGCGAACGCGATCCGCGATTTCGTTGAATGGAAGCGAACCGATCGGCTGAACTCGGACGTTGCCGAGCCCTGAAAGAATCGCTTGGACTTGTGATGCTAATGCCGCTGCTGCGTCTTGGAGTGGCGGTTCGGCGATACTTGAACCGGCAGAATCTGCGAGCCGCAGTTTCTCCCGGATCCTTCGACCGTGCGCCTTTACCCGCTCGAAGAGCAAGGCTGTCCGCCCAAAGGCCTCGAACTCCCGAGCGATTGGCAGGTCGACGTGGATTTCAGGTGTGTAACGTGGTCCAGCAGTCTTCACTGCCTCTTCCAGCCGCGCAGAAAACCAGGCGGCGTCGAACCCGCGGACGTCGAACCAAAACCTCACACGCCCAACGTGTTCCTGCCGAGACAACCGGTCGAGCAGTTCGTGGCTTCCCCAGTAAACGAATCGGACGGTCACTCCGGCATCCGAAGCCCACTTGGCCCACTTTGCAGCGTGATCGTCCCAGCGGTCCATTGCGGACTTTCTGTCTTGGATACGAGCGTCAGGGCGATCAAGGGGAACGCAGACGAAGTACTGAATCAGCCGAGGGTGCTTGGCAAGCGCTGTCCTGACAGAATCATCAAGCTGGGCCCATTGGGAATCCCCGAGTGAGTCGAAATATTTCGCCTGCCATCCCCATTCCGTGCCGTCAGCCAGGACGGTATGGCACTCTACACCGGCGTCAGGGGGCCCTTTCCTTGTGAAGCTGGAACCACTCGGGCTCTCAGCACGAGCAAGCTGTGAACAAAGCTCTTCAAAGCCCTCTGCTTGTGAGCCGTTTAGAGGACGTATCGCGTGCCAATTGATGTTCCGTAGGCTCATTCGGGTGGATCTTGGGCCAGAAGACTATTCAACCGCGCACCGTAGGCAAGCATTCGTGGAACTGGCGCGCGCCAGGTTTTTGGCGAAGGACTGGAGGACGGTGATCCGAACTTCCATAACTGTTTGCCGCGGCTAAAGGATGACCGTAACGTGAGCCATGCTTTTCGAGCGCCAGAAGCGTCTGCTTGCCTTGGTGGATGCCTTCGGCGGAGACGTCGGCAGCCTGGATTTCCAGAAACTGCTCTTCCTCTATTGCCGGGAGGTCGAAACGGCGCCCAGCTACGAGTTTGTTCCCTACCGCTTCGGTGCCTTTTCGTTCACGTCCTACGCCGACAAGCGGCGCTTGATCGCGCAGGGCTTGTTGGCTGACGAGGAGCGGGGGTGGCGATTAACCGCTGAGGGCCGGAAGTTGGCCTGCATCAACCCAGCCGCCCGCCTGCGTTTGGACGGCTTCGTTCGGAACCACCAGGGACTGCGGGGCGATGCCTTGGTGGCCGAGAGTTACCGCCGCCATCCCTATTTCGCGACCCGGAGCGAGATAGCGGACCGAGTGCTCGGCGGCGACGCGCTGGCCATGCATGCAATCGGCGCCGCCCGCCCGGCGCGTGGCTGTCCGGGCGTCTGCACGATCGGCTACGAAGGCCGGACGTTGGAAGGCTACCTGAACCGATTGCTCCAGGACGGCGTGACCTTGCTCTGTGATGTCCGGAGGAACGCCTACAGCCACAAATACGGGTTTTCAGGCGTTACGCTGGGAAAGGCCTGCGAAGGAGTCGGCCTCCGCTACGAGCATTTGCCAGAACTGGGCATCGCCTCCCAGGAGCGACGGGAACTTCGAACCCAGGCGGACTACGACGCCTTGTTTGCTGTGTATGAACGGGAGAGCCTCCCGCGGCAGGGCGCAGCCATGGCCAGGATTCACGTTTGGGTGGGAGAGGGGAACCGGGTGGCATTGACCTGTTTCGAGGCCCAGCCACACCAATGCCATCGGCATTGTGTGGCCGAGGCGCTGGCGGTCCGCTACGGCAAGGAGTTGCAGGCGGCCCATTTGTAGGAGGGTGCATGGAGCGAGAACGGATCCTCATCACGGTCAAGACCTACCCCACCTTATCCGGCGGCGACCATCCAACCCCAGGGCAACGCCAGTAGATCGGCGTCGAGCGGGCGGGCCTGTCCCGCGTGCAACACCACGCTGCGCACGAGGTTGGATTTCTTCTTGAACGAATCTCGGAAGGCCCGAATTCCCGCTGCGTCGGAACTGGTCACGGTGCTGCCTGCTTTGATTTCCAGGGCGACGAGTTGCCCGGCCTGCTCGAGGATGAAATCCACTTCGTGCCCCGGGCGGTCGCGCCAGAAATGGAGTTTCCGGTCGAGCGGATCGAGCGCCCGCCAGGTTTGCAGGGTTTGGAACAGGGTCTGTTCCAGCCAGAAGCCAGCGTCAGGACGGTTGGACAAGTCCGTCCGGGTCTTGATGCCCGCCAGCGAAGCTGCCAGGCCGCAGTCGGTCCAAAGCAGTTTGGGGGTCTTGACCAGCGGAATGGACGGGTTCGAGGCGTATGGACGGATCCTGGAGATCAGGCAGCCAGTCTCCAGCAGATTCAGGTAGCGGTGGGTGGTGGGATGGGGCAGGGCGGCGTCGCGGGCAATGTCGGCTTGATTGAGCAACCGGCCGGTGCGGTGGGCGGCCAGCGCCATCACTCGCTGGAAATCCGGCAGGCTGGACACCGCGCTCAACTGGCGGAGGTCGCGTTCGAGGTAGGTCTGGACGTAGGCGGAAAACCATAGGGCGCGGTCGGCGTCATCGGCGATGGCCAGGGCCGGCGGGAACCCACCGCGCAACAACCAGGCCGGCCAGTCGCCGGTTTCAACCGGCCACTCCCGGAAATCGAAGTCGGCGGCGAAAAGGCGGTCGAGCGGTTGGAGGGCGTCGTGGCGTTGCTGCCATTCCGCCGGGCAGAAGGGCGGGAGTTCGAGATAGATCGCGCGCCCCGCCAGCGTGTCGGCCACGCTGCCCATCAGAAGCAGGTTAGCGGACCCAGTGAGGAGAAAATCACCCGCGCGGCGATCCTCGTCCACGGCGCGCTTGACGGCCAGGAGCAGGGACGGGGTGCGTTGCACTTCATCCAGCGTGACTGGGCGGCTGCCGAGCAAGGCATCGGGACTGCGCTCGGCCTGGTCCAATACGCCGAGATCATCCAGCGTGAAGTAGGCGCGGTCGGGGTCCATGGACTTGACCAGGGTGGTTTTGCCCGTCTGCCGGGCGCCGGTGACGACCGTCACCGGCAGGACGCGGAGGGCGGATTCGAGGTTCCGGACATACCAACGCGGACGAATACCGTTCATGACGTGAAATAAATCATTTCACGGCCTGGAAGGCAATGGTTCCTTGCGGGAGCTTGGCGCGTTGAGGCAGGTGCCACACCTGCCCAGGGCGACTGGACTGCGATTGATGAGTGCATCAGATAACGGACACCCCTCACCCCATCCCTCTCCCCAACCCTTGGAAGCGATGCAGAGGGGTTGGTGAGAGGGAGACAGGGGAGGGGGCAATCCCATGTCGGCTTACTTCCGAACTCAGCAATAGAATCCAACCCTTGCTGGCCCCGCGCATTTGGTTCTTCCATTCGCTGGCGGAGCTTGCTAGCACTGCTAGCAGAACTGAGAAGACGTTATATGCCGCAACTTCTGGTTAGACAAATCGAAGAGAAGGTCGTGAAGAAGCTCAAAGAGCGGGCTGGCCTGCATGGGGTATCCATGGAGGAGGAACACCGTCGGATCCTGCGTGAGGTGTTGCTGGGGAGTTCCACCAAGCGGCAATCCTTCAAGGATTTTCTGCTCTCGATGCCGAACGTGGGCGAGGACAAGGACTTTGCACGGAGCCCGCAGATCCCACGCCCGATTGACCTATGAGCGGCTTCCTTCTGGATACGAACGTGCTCAGCGAACTGCGCAAAGAGGACCGTTGCAATCCCGGCGTCCGCGAGTGGATCGAAGGCCACGCCTCCGAGGCGGTATTCGTGAGTGTCCTCGTGCTCGGCGAAATCCGGCAGGGCATCGAACGAATCCGGTTGCGCGATGATCGCCAGGCTCGGGCGCTGGAAGCATGGCTGAAGCGCTTGAGGGTCGAGTTCGCCGATCGCATTCTGGCCGTCGACGAGCGCATCGCGGATCAGTGGGGACGCCTGGGTCTGCGCCGACCGGTCCCACCGGTCGACGCCTTCATCGCAGCGACAGCACTCGTTCACGATCTCGCGGTGGTCAGCCGGGATGAGGAGGGCTTTCGCAACAGCGGCGTGCAGGTCGTCAATCCGTTCTCCAAACCGCACTCTGCCCACAACTGAATGGCAACCGTGTTCATCAAGGATTTGCTGGACCTGCCCGAACAGGTCAGCCGGGGTGACTTCGTCCTGCGCCTGACAGAGGGCGTGACGCGTCCGGACGAAACCTTGCGCGATTACGTCGTGACCAAGCAACTGGTGGGCTGCTTCGATGCTGCGCTGGGCTTGATCAAGAGCGCGATTGAACAGCGATCGAGCAAAGCGGCCTACCTGCACGGCAGCTTCGGCAGCGGCAAGAGCCATTTCATGGCGGTGCTGCACCTGCTCTTGGCGGGCCACGTGAAGGCGCGGGGCATTCCCGAACTCAGCGAAGTGGTGGCCAAACACACGGCTTGGACAGAGGGAAAACGCATTCTCTTGGTGCCCTATCACCTGATCGGCGCACGCAACCTGGAGTCGGCCATCCTCGGCAATTACGCGGCTTACATGCGCCGGACCCATCCCGGAGCGCCCACCCCGGCGGTGTATCGCTCGGAGAAGTTGCTGGAGAATGCGGATTCGCACCGGCAAGCCCTGGGCGACGCGAAGTTCTTCACCCAACTCAACCAGCGTCCGGGGCAGACCGTAGCGAGCGACGGTTGGGGCAGCGTTAGGGCCGGGTGGGATGCCGCATCCTACGCGAGTGCCCGTCATGCGGCCCCGGAAACGGATGAACGCCGGCGACTGGTCGGGGACCTGGTGGACTCGCTGTTCCCGGCGATGCGTGAAACGAATGAGTTCGTGGACTTGGACGATGGGTTGGCCGTTCTCAGTGCCCACGCCAAGTCCCTCGGTTACGACGCCCTGATTCTATTTCTGGACGAGTTAATCCTGTGGCTAGCCAGCCATGCGGCGAATGTGGATTTCGTCAGCCAGGAGGCCCAGAAGGTCCCCAAGCTGGTCGAGTCGGAACGGGCGGATCGTCCGGTGCCGATCGTGAGTTTCGTGGCGCGACAGCGCGATCTGCGAGAATTGGTAGGGCAGCACATCACCGGGGCCGAGCGGATGAGCTTTTCGGACGTGCTGTCCTGGTGGGAAGGGCGATTTAGCACCATCAGCCTGGAGGACCGGAACCTCCCGGCCATCGCCGAGAAGCGCATCTTGAAGCCAAAGAGCGTGGACGCACGGCGCCTGATGGACGAGGAATTTGCGCGGACGGCAGCTCTTCGCGAGGAAGTAAAGAAGGTGCTGCTGACGACCCACTCGAACCCGGAGGATTTCCGCAAATTGTATCCGTTCAGCCCGGCGTTGGTGGAGACTTTGGTGGCGGTGTCGTCCCTCCTGCAACGGGAGCGCACGGCGCTCAAGATCATGGTGCAGCTTCTGGTGACGCAACGCGACACGCTGCAATTGGGGCAGATTGTGCCCGTGGGCGATCTCTACGACCAAATCGCACAAGGCGACGAGGCCTTCAGCACCGATATGAAGGCGCATTTCGATAATGCGCACCGGATGTACCAGCAACACCTGCGTCCGCTCATGGAGCAGGAGCACAACCTGACCTTCGAGCAGGCGGCCGAACTACCCCTGGGCGATCCGCGTCGGCGGGCGTTGCGCAACGATGATCGGCTGGTGAAAACCCTGCTGCTCGCGGCCCTGGCGCCAGAAGTGGAATCGCTGAAGCAGATGACCCCTGGTCGGCTGGCGGCGCTCAACCACGGCACGATCACCACGCCCATTCCAGGGCAGGAAGCGGCGACGGTGCTGAACAAGTGCAAGAAGTGGGCAGCGGCGGTGGGGCAGATCAAGATCCAGGAGAGCGCCAGTGGCCAACCTACCATCACGCTCCAACTCAGCGGCGTGGATACGCACCGCATCCTCGATCAGGCCGAGTCCGTGGACAACCACGGCAACCGCGTGCGTAAGCTTAAGGACATCCTACTGAGCCAAATGGGGATCGCCGTCGAACAGGAGCTTTATGCGCGACACCAGTTTCGCTGGCGGGGTACCAACCGTGAGTGTGAGGTCATTTTCAACAACGTTCGCGATTTGCCGGATGAGACCTTGCACACCACGGGTGATGGATGGCGATTGATCATTGATTACCCCTTCGACACCGCCAACCACACGGCCCACCAGGACCTTGAACGGCTGGAGCGGTTTCGCGCGGAGGGGAAGGAAGCCCGAGTGATCTGCTGGATCCCGTCGTTTTTCAACCGCAAGGTCCAGCAGGATCTTGGCTTGTTGGTGCGGCTCGACTACATCCTGACAGAGAATCGCTATCCGACATTTGTCGCCCACCTCTCGGAGGTGGACCGAGCGGCAGCCCGCGCCCAGCTTCAAAACCAACGGGACATTTTGTGCGGCCAACTGGTCTCGCAGTTGGAGATGGCGTACGGCCTGCGTGGGGGAGGGGCAGAGTATCTGGATCCCGGTAACGCGTTGGAGGCCGCCGAGCAGTTTCAGGCGTTGGTGCCCTCGCTGGTGTTGCAGCCGCCGGTGGCGAGCAACTTCAGGGAAGGCCTCGTCGGGCTGCTGGATCAGGCGCTGACGTCGCAGTTTCCGGCGCATCCGGTCTTCGAGGAGGACGCGTTGCTCACCAAAGGACCACTCTCCAAGGTGCTGGAGGTGATCCGGGTGGCGGCTCGCGATCCCAACGGCGTCGCCAAAGTGGAGCCGACCGACCGCAAACACATGCTGCGCGTCGCCGTGCCCATGAAACTTGGCGACATGGGGGAAAACCGGTTCCAGGTCGGTCATTACTGGAAACAGCATTTCAACAAGCGGATCGCCCAACATGGTCCGGCGGTCAAGCCCTTGACCGTCCGCCGGCTTCGCGATTGGACGGACGAACCCACGCCGATGGGGCTGCCGCAGATGGTTCAGGATTTGGTGGTCCTCACCTTTGCCGAGCAGACCGACCGGTTCTTCACCTTGCACGGAACTCCGGTCGAAGGGGAGATCGGCGGGCTAAACGACGAAGCTGTGCTTCACG
The DNA here is from genome assembly GCA_964629545.1 of uncultured Verrucomicrobiota bacterium. Lineage (GTDB taxonomy): Bacteria > Verrucomicrobiota > Verrucomicrobiia > Limisphaerales > CAZVRY01 > CAZVRY01. The sequence continues at coordinate 8,119 of CAZVRY010000008.1, forward strand.
AGACGGATCTGCCGATCCAGGCTGATTGGGACGTCGCGCGCGACCGGGCCAAGCACATCTTCGGGGTAGATAGTTCTCCGCTTCTGAATGCCGGCAATCTGGCGGGTTTGGCAGCCAACATCCACGGTGTCATCGGGCAACACCGTGCGGGAATCCTGGCGCTGCCGAACCGGCTCGATGCTGTGAGGCAGCAGGTGTGGTCCGGGCTTTCTACCTGCCAGCGCCTGGACACGGCCACCGAGGTGGCTGGGTTGGTCAAGCAACTGGACGATGCGCGGTCCGAAGTGGACGCCATCAAACGGCTCGTCGGAGCCCAACTCAAAGCCAAGCCTGCGGTCCTGGGCGCGAGCCTGAAGTCCGCGGGAACGGTCGAGCAGGCGTTGCTGCACTCCGACTGGAAGGTCTTCAACAGCATTCGCGGGTCGAGTGACAGCCGGAAGTCCGAAGCCGAACGGATCTGGCAGGATTTGGAGATTTGTTTCGTCAGCGATGAACTGGCTGTGGCATTGGTGGCCAGGTTCGGCTCGCTGCGGGATGAGGCGATTGACCTCCTGGCGCGGAACCTGGCCCCTCCGCCGGCTCCCGCTCAGCCACCTCCCCAGGCTGCGCCGCCTCAAACATCGCCACCAACCCTTCCTCCACCGACGCCGCCTGCCATCGCGCTCAAACGCCTCTACAAGCGGAGCCAGGTGGAAGGCGATGCGCTCCCAAACTGGGTGTCGGAGGCCGCGGCCATGGATTTGCTGCGGGTGCTTTACATTCAACCGCCAGCGCAAGGCGGTGACCAACGCTCGAACATGGTGGTGGTGACGCCCACCCTCCAGGCGTTGATTCAGTCAGATCCCGGAGCTGTCATCGATCTGACGAAGGGAGAGCTTCTCCTGCCGAGGTATGGCAAGCGGTTGAGGATCGAGGTATCACCGCAGCACAACGGTTGAACTCACAAATTGCACATGCGATGGCTACGAACGCCCGGCAACGGCACTATTGAGGAGTAACCCGGATGGACTACGAGATTACCCTCACCCTCCCTTCGGGCACCCTCTCCCATCGGATGGGAGAGGGCCGGGGTGAGGGTCACTTGTTGCATGCGCCGATTGCTGCACAGTAAGGCCAGTTCCAAGATGTTGACACCCGCCCAGGTCCGAGCCCAAGTCACCGCCATCCGGAAGCGGACGGCCAATGGCGCGCGCGCTTTTGCGATCCATGCCCACGCGGCTTGGATGGGGCCGGATCATCTGGAAGTGGCCGGCGAAGAACACAAGGTCGTGTCGTGCCAGTCCGATTTGCACGTCCGCGAAGCCTTGTTGCAGTCGGACGCTGCACAACAACCCTGCATCCTGCTTTGTCATTTCGACCCGGCGCAGCTTGCCGATGACGTTTTGGCTCGCCTGGCCAAACGCCGCGTTTTCCATCCGCAGGCCAGCGAAGTGCTGGCCGAGCTTTTCGGAGCCCGTGTCATCGATCCCCGCGTTCTGGCCTGCAAGCCGCTCGTGGAAGCGCTGACGACAAAGACTCCTCAAGCCGGCTACAAGCCCGTCAGCGGCGGCAGCCTGGATTTCCAAACCGCCTGGCTCGCCCTGATCGAAACCGTCTTTGAGCAGAGGTGGGAAGGGCCAAGCCTTACGGGCATTTTGGGTTGGTCGCTCGACGAATCGAAGCTCCGCGCCTTCCGCGATCTGAACCCAGCTTTGCGCAAAGCCATGGCCGAGTGGTTCGTTCGTTCCAGGGGTGAGGCAGCCCGTTTCATGCTCTCGGCTTTGGAGGCCAACGCCGGGCCGGAGTTGCTGCCGCTCGGCTTGCTGGCCGGTCTTCTCTTTCAGTCCCAGTGCCGCGGGACCCCGGAAGCCCAAGTTGCCCTGGGCAGGTTGGAACGCTATTTCGACCACCGGGAGATCGACGAGCCCAGCGCGGTGGCTTGGGCTTCGGCGGCGGACGAATGGCTGCAAGAACACGCCGTGGCGGATCGGGGTTCCGTGCATCCACTCCTGGTCGGGTTGGACCGGTTGGTTGATCAGACACGCGTTGCCGCACTGGCCCGCTTCAGCAAGTTCTCGCCGACCGGGTTGGAAATGCGTTTCGATGCAGTCGGCACAACCTTGGCCAGCGCGCTCAAAGTTGGGGGAGCCGACGCTCTGAAGCGTGCCGTGGCCGCCTTGCGTGAAGTCGAGACCCATTTCCTGGCCAGCGAGCACACCGCGCGCATCGGGCGCATCGGCATGGCCCTGCGCCTCCTGTCCTGGCTCCAAACGCCAGAGAATCCTGCTTCGCAGGCCAGCCTGTCACAGTTGTCTGCTTTCTACCTGAAGGAGGGTGGGTTCCTGGACTGGGCCAGAGACAACCTCCGGGAGTCGGACCCGGTGGGATCGTTGCGGGAGGCGTATCAAGAGATCCTGCGCCAGGTCGATTCGCGCTTTGGCAGAATGGAGCAGTCGTTTGTCCTGAGCTTTCAGCGATGGCTCGCCGATGGCAGTCCAGCCGGCGTCATGCTGCCGGTTGAAGATGTGCTGGGCGAGGTTGTCTGTCCGGCCGCTCGCGAGCATCCGGTCCTGTTGCTGGTGCTCGATGGGATGAGTGTGGCGGCATTCCGCCAGTTGCTAGACGACTTGCTGCGCCGGGACTGGGTGGAGCTGTCACACCCCAGAATTGGATTGCCCAAGCCCGTCGCGGCCGCCTTGCCTTCGATTACTGAGGTGTCGCGGTGGGCGTTGCTGGCTGGACGACTCGAGGAAGATCGGCGCAGCACGGAGAAGGCTGAGTTCAGCCGCAACCCCAGAGTGTTGGAATTGCTGGGAAACCAGTCCAAGCCGCAGTTGTTCACAAAGGGTGACCTGACCGCCACGAGTCAATTGGGGCTGGCCCCGGAGGTCCAGACGGCCATCCTCAATCGCAAGAACCGCCTCGTGGCCGTCGTGGTCAACGCGGTGGACGACCTGCTTGCGGCGGGCGACCAGGTGGCTGTCGCCTGGGAAATCGACACCATCAAGCCGCTTCGTGAATTGCTGCATGCGGCCCGGGATGCTGGGCGCGTGGTGGTCCTCACCAGCGACCACGGGCATGTTCTGGACCAGAATTCACGCCAACTGCGGGCCGACGTCCCGGAGGCGGGTGACCGCTACCGTGTGAGCGGTGGCGCGCTTGCGGAGGCGGAGATGGAGTTTACCGGGCGTCGCGTCGATCACGCGATGGGCTCGGCTGGCCTTGTCTGCCTCACGCAACGCGAGTTTCGCTACCAGGCCAAGAAGCGGGGTTACCACGGCGGCGCCTGTGTGCAGGAAGTGGTCATCCCTTTGGCGGCTTTGCGGCATGTCGGCACCCCGGTACCAGAAGGTTGGGAGGACCTGCCCCCATTTCAACCAACCTGGTGGAATATCAGGCAGCCCACCAGTGAGGCCCCGGTGTTTCCTCCCCGCCCGATCGCTCAACCGCCACGCGTAGCGCCGAAACCGCCTGGCGAATTGGATCTTTTTCCAGTCGTTGCGAAAGTGCCGGCCTCAGTGGCAGGCGACTGGCTGGGGGCGCTGCTGGTTTCACCGCTCTACCGCGAGCAAATGCGGCGAGCCACAAGAATGCCCAAGCTGCAGGACGAGATTCCCCGACTTCTGCGCGCCCTCGAAGCACGGGGCGGATCCATGCTTCGCGCTGCCCTGGCTCAAGAACTGGGCTTGCCCCTCTTCCGGATCGATGGGCTTGTTCAAAACGCGGGACGAATCCTCAACCTGGACGGCTACGACGTGATTGGCTATGACCGCGCCGCGGAAACGGTCACCCTGAACCTGGAGTTGCTGAAGAGCCAATTCGGGCTCGAATGATCGAAAGCCATGGTTAGCCCCAAACGACGAGAAGAGATCCTGGATGCCCTGCGGCGCGGCACGGTCCCGCAGGATGGCCTCGACGTGTTTGCGGTGGGCTTGGAACGGTTCGAAGGCACGGTCGAGGCGGAGCTTCGCCGGGTCAAAGAGGGAGGCAACGCGTTCAAGGCGATCCGTGGCGACTACGGATGCGGCAAGACGTTCTTCTCCCGTTGGCTTCAGGAACGGGCTCGTCGCCAGGGTTTCGCCACGGCGGAAGTGCAGATCTCCGAGACTGAAACCCCGTTGCACCGGCTGGAGACGGTTTACCGGCGGATGCTGGAAAGGCTCGCGACGTCATCGGTGAGGACGGCGGCGTTTCGAAGTATCGTTGACGCCTGGTTCTACACCTTGGAGGAGGACGTCTTGAGCACAAGCGCGGTCACGGGGGCTGACGACCATCGACTGCTGGCCGAGACGAATCGCCTGATGGAGAAGCGTCTGGAGAATCTGTCGCAATCGGCGCCCAGTTTCTCGGCGGCCCTGCGCGGTTACCGCGAGGCGTTGGCCAAGGGCGACACCGCCACCGCTGAAGGCCTGATGGCCTGGGTGTCGGGGCAGCCGAACGTTGGCGCCAGCCTTAAGCGGGCGGCCAATCTGAAGGGCGAGGTGGATCACTTTGCCGCGCTCAGCTTCCTCCGAGGATTGCTGGTGGTGTTGCGTGACTCAGGCCACGGCGGCCTGGTCATCGTCCTGGATGAAGTCGAAACGCTCCAGCGTGTCCGGACCGACGCGCGCGAAAAGGCGCTCAATGCGCTTCGCCAGTTGATCGACGAAATCGACGCGGGACGCTTTCCCGGGCTTTACCTGTTGATCACGGGAACGCCGACCTTCTTTGATGGGCCGCAGGGCATCAACAAACTCGCGCCCCTGGCCCAGCGATTGCAGACGGATTTCAGCACCGACTCACGCTTCGACAATCCGCGGGCCCCTCAGATCCGGCTGCAACCGTTTGATCTCGGCCTGCTCATGGCGGTCGGCCGCAAGGTCAGGGACTTGCATGCCGAGGGTTCCGCGGCGCGCCAGAAACTGCTCTTCGTGGCCGATGATTCTCTGATCGAGGCGCTCGCCCAAGGTGTGGCCGGGCGGTTGGGTGGGAAGATCGGCATTGCCCCACGCCTCTTCCTGAAGAAACTGGTGGCCGATGTCCTGGATCGTATCGAACTGCACCCGGATTTTGATCCGCGTCGCGACTACCGTTTGACGGTCCGGGAAGAGGAACTCACTGAGGAGGAACGCAACCTCGCCCCCGCCGGCTCGGTGGATGACATCGCCTTGAAGCTGTGAGCTCCGTCGAGAAGCTCGATCCGCTGGTCCAGCACCACATCGTCAACACGCTGGGCTGGCGCGAGCTCCGTCAGCTCCAGGAGTTGAGCATTGAGCCTATTCTGAGAGGAGACCACAGCCTCCTGATTGCCCCGACGGCCGGGGGCAAGACCGAGGCGGCCTTCCTACCCGTTCTCTCCCGCATCTGCTCGGAAAGCTGGCCCCCGTTGAGCGTCCTTTACATCTGCCCGCTGAAGGCGCTCTTGAACAACCTGGCGGTAAGGTTGGACCGCTACACCACCATGGTCGGCCGCAGCAGCGCGGTTTGGCACGGGGATATCCCCAGTGGCGATCGGGCGAGGATCCGTCGCCAGGCTCCTGACGTCCTCTTGACGACCCCAGAATCGCTGGAGTCGATGCTTGTCTCTACCAAGCCGGAGGGGCGGGAGATGCTCAAGTCCGTGCGCGTGGTGATCGTGGACGAAATTCACGCGTTTGCCTCCGACGACCGCGGCTGGCATTTGCTCGCCATTCTGGAACGGCTCTGCCGCATGTCGGGGCGCGAGATTCAACGGATCGGGCTGTCCGCCACCGTGGGGAACCCCGAGCAGTTGCTCGACTGGTTGGCTGGCCATTGTGAAGGCCAACGGACGGTGACCATGCCTCCACCGGAGAGCGCATTAGCAGCCGAGGTCACGATGGATTACGTCGGCAATCTGGAGAATGCGGCGATTGTCATCTCCCGCTTGCATCGCGGGGAAAAGCGGTTGGTGTTCTGTGATAGCCGCAGTCAAGTCGAGGAACTCGCTGGACGGCTTCGAAGCCTGTCCGTTCGGACCTTCGTTTCGCACAGCTCCCTGGGTGTAGAAGAACGGCGTGAGGCTGAAGCGGCGTTCAGCGAAGGCGCGGATTGCGTTATCGTGGCCACGAGCACTCTGGAGTTAGGGATCGATGTTGGAGATTTGGATCGTGTCATCCAGATCGATGCCCCCAACACGGTGGCCTCGTTTCTGCAACGGGTCGGACGGACCGGCCGGCGTCCGGGTCAGCCGCGCAACTGCCTTTTCCTGGCCACATCGCCCAACAGCCTGCTCCGGGCCTGCGCGATCGTGCAGTTGTGGCGCGACGGCTTCGTCGAGCCGGTCGAACCGCCGCCGGTTCCGCTGCACGTTTTTGTCCAGCAACTGATGACGCTCGCGCTGCAATTGAACGGCCTTGGCGTGCGTGATTGGCGCCGTTGGCTGGGGCGACTGCCTCCTTTTCGTGATCTCACCGACTCTGACGTTGGCGAAATCCTGGACCACATGCTCAGGGAGAACATCCTCTTTTCGGATGGCATCCGTTTGAGCCTCGGAGACCAGGCGCATGCAGAATTTGGGCGCCGTCACTTCATGGAGCTTCTGTCCGTCTTCACAACTCCTCCCATGATGACGGTGTGGCATGGGAATCGGGAACTCGGCCACGTGGATCAGATCTCAGTCGTGCGCGCCAAGCCGGATGAACCGGTGATCCTCTCCTTGGGTGGGCGGGGGTGGCGCGTCCAGACCATCGACTGGACAGCCCGCAAAGCGTTCGTCGAGCCAGCGGAGACGAAAGGCCGATCTTCATGGCTCGGGGTGCGGCGGGGCGTGTCCTATTGGATCGCCCGAGCGGTTCACCGGCTGCTGACTTCGGATGCCGGGGATCCCAGTTGGAGTCGCCGGACCGAGGAACAGATGGCGGCCCTGCGGATCGACTACGCTTTCCTCAAGCCGGACGCGGACGTCCTCGTTTCCGACCCATCCACAGGACGGTGGGAATGGCACACCCTGGCAGGGAGTGGCCTGAATCAAGTGCTCGCCCAATCCCTTGACCGCTCCGGACTCAACACCGCCGGCAGTGACGATTTCTTGATCGCCATGATCGGTCCGGTCGATCCTGCGGTTTTCGAAAGTGTGGTCAGGGATCTCAACGCCGTTTCAGCTCGGGACCTTTTTGATCCTCCCGCCCAACTGGGGCAATCGTTGAAGTTCAGCTCCTGCCTGCCACCCAGGATGGTCGCAGATCTCCTACGCCGGCGGTGGGTCGCCACAGCGCACCTACAGCAAGTCGTCGATCGTTCACGGAAGGTCATCGTTGGTAAGTAATGATCTCGGAGCGCGCCGGTTGTTGGTTGCTCATGGTCTGGGCATGGCAGGTGGCCCGTAGAGTTCTCGCTAAGCAGGCCAGGCTGAAGAAGATTAACCGGGAAACATCGTCCTATTTCGAGAGAACCAGCACTGCGTTTCGCCCCGCCTTGGTTGCGGTGTAGAGCCGCTTGGGGGACCTCCCTTTGCCAAGCTCGCTTGCTGCGAAGCCGAGATCAGCCAGTTCCTTCAATGCCCGGAGGGTGGGATTTAGACCAATTGAATGCTTGCCGCGCAAGCTCTTGCGCAGGGCCGTGGCGGTAACAGGGCCTCGAGGTTCCAGCATGACCAATTCGAGCAGAACTGACCTGCGCGTCTTTGCGCGCGCAACCAGGGCATATTTCCGCCAATTGAGGGGTGAGGAGATTGCAGGAATCTCGACGGCATAGGCTTCCATGACCGCCTGGCGTCCAGTCTCGGTGAGATCATACAGTTTTCCCGTGACGTGGCCGGGGTTGAGGCAGACCACTAACCTGCGCTGCCTCATCTCCTGCATCACGTGCCAAATGTCGCGAAGTTGGATCCGAGGGTTCAGCGCGCGCGCAGCCTGACAGATCTCGGTCGTCGTCATGGGCTTGCTCAGCACCCTGGCGATGGCTGAGCGCTGGCGTCCCCTCCCTATCCAGCGAATGAGTGATTGTCGTCGTTCCATCAGATTGTCGTCCCTCCAGAGTTAATAAACCTTTCGTACAATCGGTTCGGAAAACGCCACTGGCCAGGGACGTCTTCCGATCCGGTCGCGCGCCTCGCGCATCGATCGACAATCCGGACAACGCGGACAACCCGGACGAATAGGTCATCGAGATCTACCTCGGGTTCCAGCATGGGGAGGCATCCTCAACTCCCCGCACGGCTTGCGCCGGGAGCACGGCGACAAGCCTCTCCTGGGCCGGCCTGCCCGTGGGGCTGAGGGATCGTGACGTCAAAGGACGGAAAAGGCGTGGCGTCAGGTTTCCGGCGAGCGCAGCCCCGGTCGGGTGCCCGGCTAGGCGGCGGTCCTCTACGATCGGTTGCCGCCGGCACGAAACGACTTGTCGCGCCCCTTCGGATCTTCTGCGGGAGGTCCGGGGAACCCATCCCCAGCCCGGACTGACCCAGGGAGGATGGCTGGGGGGCGCCTTCATTGATGTCCATCTCTTGTCTATTGCGCTGCAAGAAGATGGATCGCTTCCGCCCTTTGATGTCATGGTGCCATGGCGGACATGACATGTGACATCCATGCACTCGCCCCAGGGCAAATAAACGAAACTGGGCCGGCGGAGAATTCGCGGAATGCCGGGTTGCTCTCGCGAGGCTTTGTCTTTAGAAATCCCGTGAACCCCATCCAGCGGGAGAGTGCTTGAGCCACCTACGGAACCATGAGCTCTTCGTCGATGCAGGGGGCATCCCAGCCCCGGAAGAATACCCCCGCTGTGCCCATAATTCGTAACTTGGCGATGCGACTCGCCGGCCTTCGCTTCCATCCCCTGTTTGTGGATGAGATCGTTGTCCATGCCCCCGCGGAGGACACCTCCGCCCTTTGGCGTGAATTCCTTGAGCAGCGGAATCTCCACCCCGGGCCTGGAGACCCGGGCCACCTACTGGACCAGGTTGCCGTTGATTCGCGTCCAGCGTGGAGTCTCTTTTGGAAACGCCTGCCCAAGTTGGTTTGCTACGCCGTCGAACCTGCCAGTGAGACGAGCGCGCGGCTAAGGCTACAACCTGGCCCCGGGGACCTAGTCGGCCGGACGGCGCTGCTCTTGTGCGCCTTGCTGGCCGCCGGGCTGAACGCCGCGTTCGCCTTGTTGCTCGCCAACCGTGATCGTCTCGGCCCTTCTGGTGATCTTGCGTCCACCGGGCTCCTGCTTCCGCTGCTGGTCATTCTCGGCGGCTACTGGGTCGTCGGATTCTGGTTATCCACTCGGCTGACGGCTGGACGCCGGTTCGCTGCCGAGTTTGGCCAATTCCTGACCGAGCGGACGGGCATCCACCACACGTCGGCTCAGTTCCCAAACCCGGCATGGAGAGAATCGATCGCTTTCCTTATCGCGGTTCTCGCCCTCGCGGCGGTCATTGGACAGTTGAGTTTTTCCGCGTTGGCCTCGCCGAGAGATGCCGTTTTCCTGGTGGCCACGAGCGGGGCATTGTTTCTGATAATCGGTGTCTATTTTGTGTCCGGCCCCTCGCTGGTCCGTTGGCTCACGGGGCACGCGGCTTTCATCGCCTCTGTGGCCCTTGCCCTGCAGAACATCTTTCCCCTCCTCCTCGCGGCAATTGCGTTTGACCAACTCCGGTCTTCCAACGCCGACCTGCCCATCAGCCACCCCAGCATCCCCCAGTTCGCCTCCCTCGGCTTGGCGGCCATCGCGATCTTTTTGGGTGAAGTGGTCCTGCTCGCATTTGCGGCGCGCGCCGGTTTCGTGCTGGCGCGCAGCCTGGATTACTGGCACGCGCGAACCGAAACCTACCGCGGCCAAACCACGCCGCGCCGCCTGCTCCTCATCCTGGCGGCAGCGCCTTGCGCCCTCCTCGCTGGCTTCTTTCTTCTGCTCGCCTTCTTGGAAAGCGCGGTCTTCGTTCAGGATTGGTTGCTCGGCCGGCACCGGCTGATTCGAAGTGCGTTGCTTTTCGAGTATGCGGCGGCCTTCGTCACGTGGATGGCGGGACAATGCGCAAGGCCGCTCGGGCTCGCAGCCGATCCTCGCTTCGTTTCGGAGTGTTTTTGGGTCTGCCATTGCGCTCCCGTGCTGCTTTGGGGAGGCAGCCAACTCCTCCTCGCGGCTGATGAAGTCCGGCTCCATATCAAATGTTGGCGTCGAGGACAGCCGGCGCCTGCTCCTGAACAGGCGAAGCGGACCTGCGATCTCGCAGCCTCCATCGCCGCCTCCGCTCGGATCCGCCCGCCCGTGATCCGGTTCGAGGATTCGTTGGGCATTCATGCGCGCGCGGTCATTTCGCCAATTCCCGGCTTGCCGAGGATTATCGTCCTTTCCACCGGAGCCGTGGCGATCTTGCCATGGGCGAACCTTCGCGCCTTGCTCGCCCATGAGATCGGCCACATCAAGCTCGGCCACACCCGGCTCTACAGTTTCCTCGGCCTGGTTTCCCGAGTCCTCCTCCTTGGTCCGGCGTTCCTCACCGGAATGATCCGCACACCTGACCGGCTTGAAGCCGAGGCGGACCGTTTCGCGGTGACCTGGCTCGAAGCCCACGGCGGATCGCGCGAGGATCTCATTGCCGCCCTCAGCCTGGCTGAACAGCAGCGTTTTCTAGGGCTCCTGCATCCTCAGGGTCCGGAGGGCGTTATGATGCATCACGGTGCGCCCGCTGACTGGCTGCCGCCGAAGTTGCGCGAAGTCCTGGCCGGGGCCGAGGCGCTTCCATGGCATCGGAGGGTTGCCGGCGGCTGGCGGTTGCTTTATCACCTGACCATGCATGCCGGCCTAGCCAGCTACGTGCACCTCCCGCTTCCGGAGCGGGTAGTCATCATTCGTCAGCTACCCCGCAACTGAACCCACTCGTGAACGCTTCCCTCGCATTGGCTGGTGATGCCAGTTCGATAATCTCAGTGCGCTGCGCTTGTCGGCAGGTTCGCTGGGCTGGCCTACGCCTCAGGCCGAAAAGCACTGGGCCTCGTCAGCTTGTCCGCGACGTCCTGCATTGAGTTCGCTGCCAGTCGCATGATGTTTCCGATCTCTAGTTTTCGCGCCAGTCTCTCCGGCCTCGTCAGACGTGCCAACCGCCTCTATGCCCATCCGGTCTTTCTGGACGAAGCCATCATTGACGGCTCGCTTGAAGAAACCACCGCCCTTTGGCTTGAGTTCCTTTCTCTCAAACGCCTGGTGCAGATTGATAGCCAGCCGGAAGGCGCTCTGACTCAATTCGTGGCGGATCCAAGGTCGGAGTGTGAGCTGCTACTGAAGCGCGCGCCAAAGCTCGTTGGTTTCTCCTTGGACGCGCTCGGGCCTCGCACAACGCGCCTCCGCGTGCAGGCTCGTCCGGGTGCATTCGCGGGGCGGATTGCCCTGCTGTGCTGTGCCCTCCTCCCGGCGACGCTCAATGCAATTCTGGCCACCTGTCTTTTGGAGAGGTGCCTGGTGGCTCAGCCTAACTTCGCCTCCATGGCCGGTCTTGTGGCGGTGTTCGCAGCGTGTTTCGTATCGGCGTTTTGGCTTATTGAAGGGCTTGGAGCAGGAGGTTCGGTCTTGCCTGGCTTCAACCGCTTTCTTGCCTCTTCGACTCCCTTGCGCCTCTTCGTGGTAAGGGCGGTGTGGTATTCATCGTCGAAGCTCTGCGCGTTCCTTTTGCAGGTCCTTGGCTTTGCATTCGTAATCGGCCAAATCTCCGCCACGGTCGCGGTTATTGAGCCAAGCCCAGGCACGAATATTCCCCTCCTATGGGGCATGCTGTCGCTATTCGCGGTCGTCTTCATTTCCACGCCATTGACCCCCCGATGGATTGTTGGCATGGACGCTTTCCTGGCTTCCACGACCTTGGCTATGCACAATCTGTTACCGTTCATCACTGCGGTCGCTCTCGCTGTCCTCATCAGGAGGAGTGGTACCGTGTCGGGTTCCGGAGTCGTTGCCATCGCTTTCATCGCGGCATTCGGTTGTGCCACAGCTCTGGCTTTCTTGGTGCTGGGAGGGATTGGTGGCTTCGTTTCCGCCAAGGAGATCGATTTTTGGCGGGCGCGGACGGAGGCATACCGCAATCATACGGCCTTTCGGCGGGCAATGCTCCTCCCTGTGCTGGTGACTTGCTGCCTATCCGCAGGCTTGCTCTTCATCTTCACCTTCATTGGTGGTGTGCTTTTTCTTCAGGCCAGGTTTTTGGGCGAATACAGGCTGGTCGATGTTCCGCTGGGCTACTTCGTCGCGACAGCGGTGGTTGAGAAGTTCATCGCTCGCATGTCCGACTTCGTCGGTCTCCCAATCAACGCCCGATTTGCCGCGAACTGTCTATGGGTCTGCCATTTTGCCCCAGTTCTTTTCTGGGGTGGCAGCCACATCCTCTTCTCGGTCAGCGAGGTGTGGCATCACATCGGGTTGTGTTCGCAGCGCCAGCCAACCCTGGTCCCGGGGAAAGCCAGGAAGGCGATCGAACTCCTGGGCCAAATAGCCTCCGATGTGGGCATGCGAGCGCCAACCCTCCGGTGGGAGGAAAACACCGCGATTAGCGCGCGCGCCGTCATCTCCCCGCTGCCCTGGTTGCCAAGGATCGTTATCGTTTCTACCGGGGCCTTGGAGTGCCAATCGAGGGAGAACCTGCGCGCGATGCTTGCCCACGAGGTTGGCCACTTGAAACTTGGCCACACCAAGGCATACACCCTGCTTCGGCTCCTCTCCCGAATTCTCATGTTGGGCCCTGGATCGCTCACCGGCTTGATTCGCACTCCTGACTGGTTTGAAGCCGAGGCGGACCGCTTCGCGGTGGAGTGGCTTGAGGCCCACGGCGGATCGCGCGAGGATCTCATTGCCGCCCTCACTCTGACTGAGCAGCAGCGATTCCTGGGGCTCCTGCATCCTCAGGGTCCGGATGGCGTCGGGATGCATCATGGTGCGCTTGCTGACTGGCTGCCGCCGAAGCTGCGCGAAGTCCTGGCCGGGGCCGGGGCACTTCCATGGCATCGAAGGGTTGCCGGCGGCTGGCGGTTGCTTTATCATCTGACCATGCATGCAGGTTTGGCCAGCTACGTGCACCTCCCGCTTCCGGAGCGGGTGGTCATCATTCGGCAGCTACCCCGCAATTGATTCCGCTCATGACCACTTCCCTCGTATCGCCTGATGTTGCCCGATGGGTGGCGAAGCAACTCTTCCTGGAGAATTATCCGGACCACGGGGGCTGGTTTGACCTCGCCTGGGAAGCCACCCTCAAGGGCCCTCGACCCTCGCTTGAGTCGGGCCCCCTGTCTCCCTTGCCGGGGCTTGGGGCTGGGGCAACCACCGATCCTTTCACGCAGCAGATGGCCCGAAACTTCGCTGTTTACGCCGCTGGGCTCATCATCGACTCGCCCATGGCGGCGGATGCGCTGGCTCGGCGGCTTATCAAGGCGGCCGAACAAAGTCGTGGTGCGAAGGCTTTCGTGGCTCGATTAGCAGGCCGTGCCACGCGTTTGATTCAAGAATCTGGTGCCGCTTGGACAGTGTGGAAGTGCGGGGCGGACGAGGTCGTTCCGATGTCTCCGGAGTATGTTAGCGCCGCAGAACTCGAAGAGCGCTTCTGGGCTCATCGGCGCGAGTACGACATCTTCATCCGAGATCATTCGGTCTTCTTCCCTTCCAAGGATGGCGATACCCCTATCGACTTGGAGAAAGAGGAGCGCTTCATTCTCTTGGTCGTCTTCCTTCGTTACCGCGGTAGTCCACTTGCCACAGATGAACTTTACCTCCGGGCCTATCAGCAAAAGAGCGTCACGTGCGGGAGATCCGAGTTGGAGCTAGTCGATCACTATCTTAAATCGCCCATCTCCGCCTTGCGCGATCGCATTGGCTCTAAGATCAGCTCATTCGTCATCCCGCGAAAGTCGCCCAACAGCGGGTATTATTGCACAGGCCGCTTTGGTTTCTGCCTCGCGCTCCCCTCCGCAGCCGAAGAGAGGTTCCGGGTCCGGAGCGCCCTCGAGAAACCGGACTCGGCCCAGCCGTCCGGATAAACGCCTTAGGTCAGTTCGCGCTGCGTGCCTGGGCCGTCGCTCTCGGTGCGCTCGTGGCTCTCACGCCTTGCCGCCGCTGGCTGAGGTACACCTTCCATCCACCTCCTGCTCCCCCTCATTACCACCACTCGCTGATTCAGATTCTCTACGGTCTGCCCCATGCAGATCGATTTGTATTCAGCGGGTGGCAGCCAAGCCGAGCGGGAGGTCCGCGACACCTTGGTCGCCTTCCGGCGTGAACCTCGCCGCCTAATCCGGGCCCTAGCTGAGCATCTCAGCGCGGTCATCATCCCCGCCCACGCGGCAGGTTTCACATTCTGCCCCAGGACTTGGCGCCTCCTCCCAAACGGGCAAGAAGCGAGCCCTGAGCTCTATGCCGTTTCCATTCGCGGGCATGGGCTGCCATTCGATGGCATTCCCGCAGAGCGTGAGATCTGGCGGTGGCTGCGGCAGGCCATGGGGCTCCTCGCTCGGCCAGGCCATTTCATCGGTGGCTGGAAGCAGGGAAGCCTCTTCTACCTCGATGTGACCTGCGTTGTCTTGGGCGAAGAGGCTGCCCTCGCCTTCGCCCGGGCCAACTACCAGCAGACGATCTACCACTTCGCCACCGGGAAAGAGATCCTCGTGAACGATCCCATCCTCCGACCTGCGACCGGTTCCTGTGCTTTAGCCCGCCATTCCACCTAACCCCAACTCCATCGCCAACCCTCAACAACCATCTACACCATGTCCTGGCGAACCACCATCACCACTCACTGGGCCGACATCCTTCGCTTCGTCGCCCGCGGTCTCCTCCTCCTCAACGGCATCTTCGCAGCGCTCGCTGCCACCTATGTCGGAGCGAAGTTCCTTTGGTTCTTCGTCCGTTACCTCGACCGCACCCTCTTTTCCGCCCCCTGGTAACATGCCACCCGATCCCTTCAACCCGTTCGAAACCCCGGAATCCACGCCCCTGCGGCGCGACTGGGTCCGGCGCCGTCGTCTCGATGCCAACGGTCAGATCATCGACGAGCTTGTTGTCGAGAAGATCATCCGCGTGTCGCCTGAGGGGTCGATCGATCAGGAGCAAGTCATGGTCGATCGCTATTACGACTGCGGGCACACCGCCGACATGCCACCCGGTGGCCGCTGCGCCGAACCCGGCTGTTTCCGAACCACCTGCCAACAGTGTTTCACACGCTGCGCGGCCTGCAATGTGCCTCTTTGCCAACGCCACGCGATGCGGTGTGATCAGGAAGGACGAGCCTTCGTGCTCTGCCGTGAATGCCGTGACACGGGCCGTCGGCGCGAATTCTGGCGCGGGCTTCGGCGTGCCCTCCTGAGCCCATTCGTCACCTTCCCGGAACAGAAAGACTGAGCTGCCATGCGCCACCCTTCTCCATTCTTTGAACGCATTCGCTGGGCCCAGGAACGGGGCGCCTTCGCGGACCGCGTTGGCCGGAGCATCCTGGCCGTCCTGCACGTGCAGCCCGACGATCCGGTCACGCGCCAACTCGCGGAGTCGCGCATTCATTCCCTCGAGCGACGGGCCGCGAGCGGCAGCCTGCCGCCCTTCAAAGCCTCCCAACTCCACGCCGGCGAACTCGCCCTCGGCAAGGACCCCTACGGCCGTGATGTGAAGGTGCTCCTCCGTTGGTTGTGCTCCGGGCTCCTCCTGGTCGCCAACACAGGGGGAGGCAAGTCAAACCTCGTCTCTTGGATCGTCCTCCAACTCGCCCACCTCAACTGCCCCACCTGGCTCTTTGAGCCCTACAAGATTCAGCTCCGCCGGCTCCGGCCCCTCTGCCAGCGCTATCAGCGCCCCCTCGCTGTTCTCCCGTGGCGCCAATGGCGGTGGAACTTGCTGCAAAGCCCCCTCGAAGATCCGCGGCTTCACATGGCGACCGCCGTGGACCTTCTGACACGCGTCCTCAACATCCCCGGGCGCGCCGGCACCATCCTCCGGCAGGGGATCCACGAGCTCTTCACCCGGTTCGGCGTCTGGAAGGACAACGCCACCAGATTCCCCACTCTCTTCCATCTCTATGAATGGGTTCGCACCCAGGCTGGCCTCAACGTGCCCGCCCGCGACGCCATCATGGATCGTCTCGGATCCTTCCTCACCGTCCTCACGCCCCAGGTCGGGGCCTGGAATCTCGCCTGGTCCCCCGCCGATCTGGCCCGGCACAGCGTCGTGTTCGAAATGCGTGGGGCCGCCGAGTCCGTCCGCAGCCTCCTCCCCCAGTCGCTCCTCTTCTCCACCTTCCAGTCCCGCGTCGAAGCCGGCCTCTGCAACGGCCCCCTGGAACTCTTCATTTTCTTCGAGGACAGCCAACGCCTCTTCGATGACGCCAGTGCCGCCAACGCCGGCCAAGTCACCCCTCTTGACGAACTCGCCGGCATCATCCGTGGCTCCGGCCTGGGGTTCGGCCCGGTGCTTCAGAGCACCATCGGGTTCTCCCGCAGGCTCCGGCCGAATCTCGCGCTGAAGCTCTTCGGCCGGCTCGGCTGCCATGATGACCTGGTCACCCTCGCCGCCGACTGCGCCTTGGATCCCGAACAGATCGCCTTCGCGCAACACCGCCTTGTTCCGGGCACGTTCATCGGCCGAGCCAGTGAAGGCAACTGGACCGAACCCTTCCTCTTCCATGTTCCGCACATTCAACTGCCAGGGAGCCCCACGGAGGATGAAGTCCAGTCCAGCCTCGCGCCGCTCAATGCGCTTCCCGCCCGGTTCGCCGACGAATTCGCCCACTGGGAGGCCCACCCCGTCGTCGTGGTTCAGGGGACTGCCGCAGCCGGGGTGCCGGCCACGCCGGAGACCCCAGCGGCGCCCGTCCTTTCGGAAGCCGAGTTGCGGTTCCTCCGCGCCATCGTCGCCAATCCCGGCCAGCCCGCGAGTTTCTACTGCCGTGCCACCCGGCTGAACGGGACCCGTCTGGCCGAGCTTCGGCGGAACCTCGCCAGCCGCGGGTTCATCCGCGAGCACACCATCGCCGCCAACGCGCGCGGCCGCACTTCGATCGTCATCGAACCCCTGCCGTCGGCCCACCAAGCGGTCGCGAGCCAGCCCGATCCCGAAGCATGAAAGGCGACTTCCTCCATAACCACGTCCTCGCCAACTGCCTCGTGCAGGACCTCCAGGCGGGCGGTTGCACCGTGTCCATCGAGCACCGGGTCGACCCGACGCCTCACCCGCGTCACGCCGACCTGGTCACATTGATCGGAGATCGGGTGATTGTCATCGAGTTGGAACGGTCCGCCGCCCGGGTGCGCTCTGACATGGCCAAGGCCGACGCGCTCGGTGCCGACACTCTCCTGATCGTGGTCCCCCATTCGCGCCTTGTCCGTTCGGTCCGGAACGCCGTTCGCAAGAGCCGGGCTGCTTCACGCCGGAAAACCCCGCGAGTGCTCATCCTCACGCTCGGTGCGGCTCGCCGCTGGATCGCTCAGCAACTTGGCCGTCTGCAGACTTCCATCTCCCCAACGACTTCACTCCCCACCCCCCATCCTCACCCACTATGAACACCACGCCGCAACCTCGCTGGAACAACATTGTCGCCGCCATCCTGGCCCTGGGTGCCGTGATCTTCCTGCTCACGCATCACCGCCAGGCGGCTGGGTTCCTCGAAACCGCCACCCGCATCGGCCCGGGCCATTCCTCAGAGGACAAGACCCTGGGTCTGATCGCGATCGGCATCTGTGGAGTCACCGTGGTGGCCATCGTCCGGCTCCTCACCAGCAACCGCCGTGATTAATCCCTCATGAACACCCCGCTCATCTCCAATGCCACCCAGGCCGTGGGCCGGATCGACTCTGAGCGGACGGCTCGCCTGCTCGGGTTCGCCCTGTCCGACATCCCGATTCTGACCCGGGCCCGCTTGCTGAAACCGCTCGGCAATCCGGTGCCCAACGCGCCGAAGTATTTCGCCGCTGCCGAGGTCCTTCAACTCGCTGTGAGCCGCGAGTGGCTCGACAAGGCCACCCGCGCCACGTCGCTCCACTGGCGCGAGCGGAACGAGCGCGTTCGGCGTCGGGCCAAAATGTCCAGTCCACCCTCATCCACCACCACCAACCCCCAATAGAAAGAACCTCATTATGCTTAACCTCCATTCCTCGGTCCGTGCCGTGCGGCATCCCATCTTCGCTGCCACGCTCTTCGCTCATGTCATGCTGACCTATCCCATCGCCTTGCTCATCGTGCTTGCGGGTCACGCCGCGTCGCCCCGTGAGCCGGCGGTGCTCTACCTCATCGCCGCCATGTGGGTCTTTATCACCCCCCTCCTGATCGCGTCCTGGATGCTCTTCCTTTGGTTGATCCTCGGCCCACGACGGACCGGAGGCCCACTGGTTGATCCGTCGCTCCCGGCCGCACCCGGCGACCTTCCGCCCGTGGCACCTCCGAGGTCTCCACGCGACCCGGATGCTGACGACTCCATGCCCATTCAGCGGGAGGACGCCAAGGCCACCCCGCCGGCTGCTGAAGACACGCCTTCCGTGCCGGAGCCTGAGTGCCCTGTCCCGGCGCCGGTCGTGCCGAAGGCGCAAGGCGCGCGCGACCTGCGGCTCCCGGAAGTGATCGTCAGCCGTGAATTGATCCATTCCATGCACGATTACATCGAGAAGTTCGGCGCCGAGCGCGGCTCCGATCTTGAGATCGGAGGAATGTTGACCGGTCAGTTCGAGCAGGCCACGGCCGACCGGCCTGCGACCATCCGGCTTAATGGATTTATCGACGCTGGCCCCGGAGCCGATTGCCAGCCCGGCAGCTTCCTCATGGATGGCGACTACCAGGAGAATAGACACACCGCCCTCCAAATCCAGCATCCCGACTGCGGCAACCTCGGCATGTTCCATAAACATCCCGGCACCTTCGACCAGTGCAGCACCGGTGACCAACAGGCTGACCGCGAAGCTGTGAAATCATCCAGCTTCGGAATCCTCGTCTTCATCATCGTCACCCGCGACAATTCGCGCGCCCATCCGCAGAGCGTCCGTCACGGCCGGTTGAAGTTCGACTTCTACCTCATGGGCCGTGATCTCGGGCCCGATTACCACGCCATCACGCCCGCAGTCATTGATGTGCCGATGGTTAAACCGGATCCAAACCTCGTCCAGTGGGTCGAGCAGCGCGGGCCCGAAACGCGCCTGGATTGGCTCCTCCTTCGCACTGCCCTTCCGAACGCCAAGTTCACGTTGGCGTCCACCGGGGCCGGTCATGACCTCTTGCTCAAGGCCGAACTCGACCAGGGGCGTTGCCATGTCTGGCTCCGGACCGATGGTACGATGCGGGTGTTCCTCGCCAAGGGTTCCGAGCTGCTCGGAGAATGCCCCGGACCCTGGAATCAACCTGAAGCCGGGCCTTTCATCTTCGTGACGCACTTGATCCTGCACGCCTCCCGTTCGCTCCGCGCGGCCGAGGTGAGCCGCCGCCGCCACCACTACCTGCGCCATTTCCAGCCTCACCCGCTCCTCAGCGACAAGAATCGCCTCGTCGCCGAGGTCAGGGCTGTGCGCGAGCGGGTGCCGGAAGCCGAGCTCAAGTCGGCCGAAGGCAGCCTCCACTGGCTTTGCACCATCCACCAGCATGGGCAATCGGTTGGGTTGAAAGTCGAGTATCCCGTCACCTACCCGCATACCCCACCCACGGTCTGCACGCTCACTGACCTCAAGTCGGGAGCACCGCACTACTTGAGCGGTCGCCGGCTCTGCTGGATCGATTTCTACGGGAGCCATAGCGAGTGGAACCCCGGGCGCGACACCGCAGCCACCGCAGTCATCGCGGTGCAGCGCTGGTTCGCGTGCTACCTCGTCTGGCTCACTCTCAAACACTGGCCCGAATCGGCCGACCACTAGATCCACTTTCCGGGCTGCCGCCCGGCAAACACAGCAGAACCACCATCCACAGAACCTCTCGAACCCCGATGAAACCCACCACTGAGATCCAAGCGCTCGAATGGAAGGAAGCCGAGGCGCTGGAGGCGCTGATCAACAAAGCCACCGAAAGCAAGCAGGCCCTGGTCATTGATCCCCGCAAGGGCGTGACCGGTAGCATGCCTGGCTCGTTGATCTCCCCCAATCAGAACCTCAATGGCACCACCCGTTTCGGGCGCCATTACGCCGCCTAACCGCAGCGGCAGCCGCCACGCACGGTGCCAGTCCGATCCTGACACCGCCCCCAAAAACCAGATTTCAACTCCTCAATCCCTAACCAATCCACTCACCATGAATCGCAGGAATTACTACAAACGCGTTCGGGGCCTTTTTCGTCCACACGCCCTTCGCGGCAAGTGGGCTTTGGTCCATGGCTTGGGCTCGGGCGGATCCCGCGAAGCCGCTGAGTTCGGCCGACTCGGGCTGAATCTCCTCCTCGCCGACCTCCCCGGCGAGAAACTCGAAGAGCACAACATCCTCAGGCACGAGCTCGGCTACCGTTCACTCGGCAAACCTAAGACCACCGAACTCGCGGCTCACATCCACAACCTGAATCCGGACATCGAGATCGTCACCACGGAGTGCGACGTCGTCACCCAGCCTGATTCGTTTGAGGCGGTTCTGGACCGTCGGCCGGTTGACATCGTCCTTTCGTGCACGGACAGCGCGCCCAGTCGTCAAGCCATCAACGCTCTCTGTGTCGCCCGCAGCCTCCCCATGGTCGGCGCGGCCGTTTATGACGGCGGGGTGGGCGGCGAAGTCTATCGGATGAGCCCGGGTAAAGCATGCTACGCCTGCATCAGCGCGGTGATTGGCGATGGCCAAGCCCGCACCGCTCGTCGGCGCCGTATCAACTACGAGAACCCTAACCAGCGGGAGTTGCGATCGACAAGCGCCCTCAACCTGGACATCACCCAGATCGCGATCCTCCAGGCCCGGGTGGCCCTCCAAGTCCTTCTCGGCCCCGAGGCACCCATCACTGGCCTTCCTCCGGAGGTCAACGTCATCCGTTTCGCCAATCGTGGCCATCCCGATGTGCTCCCGCGGCCCTACCATGCAGAGTTCTTCGTGGTCGAACGCAGGCCGGATTGCCTGGTCTGCGGCGCCAAGCCTGACAACTTGTCGCCCGAGGATCATGACATCCTGGCGGGCCTGGTCTGATTCCTCTTTCCGTGCCCCGCTTCCTCCATTCGGTGCTGTCGCACGCGGCGTTCGTCCTGCGGGCACTCGTCCTGGGATTGCTCGACCGGACGCCCGGGCGTTGGCGCTGCCACAGCCTGGTGGCCGGCCAGCGTGTCACCTTGCAGCAGCGTTTCCTGGCTTCGGCTGACACCGTCGAGATCGAGATGATCACCCCCTGGGCTCCAGGGTGGGCCTGGCTCCAGCCCGTCCTGCGGGTCCAGGTCCTCGACGACCAGCGACGCCCGCTGCCTGGATCCGCGAGGACCAGCCAGGATTGCGAGAAAGGGAATCTCCGCTTCAAGGCCGAGCTGCCCGCGGCCGCGGGCGCCTTAGGGCCCCAGTTCACCGCTCAACTCATCAACGCCGAGAGCGCGGGAGTGCTCGCCGAGATCATCTTCACCCGGCTGGATCGTCAGCAGGTGCTCGACGCCATCCAGGTTCGGTCTTTTCAAGTGCTGGTTCCGGTGGCGGGGCGGACTGTCTCGACCAACCAGCTTCACGACCAAGTTCAAAGCGCATTCGTCCATACCGAAATCGAACTCCCCGACCAAGAACTGCGCCCCGTCTTGGACCAGGCTCCGCCGCAGCTCCGGCTGCTCTTTCTCGCCCCCTCCGGCCAGGTTCTCGAGGCGAAGGAAACCACGCTCCGATTCGAGGGAACCGCCACCACGTGGGAGCACGATCTGTCCGCAACTCTTCCCCGCCTTCGCGGACACGCCGGGGCCTATGAACTTCGCCTGCTTGTCCAGGAAAGGGCGTTGCATTCCGTCCGGCTGGATGTCAGGTCATGGGACGAGGTGCTCGCCGAGACCACGCGGTTGGTCGAATCCGAATCCCGGGTGACCCTCAGCCGCGCGATTGCGGTCAATCACCGGTCCCAGGCAGAACCCCTCGATGTCGTGACGGAGGACTATCAGTCCCTGGCCGCCGAAGTCGCCTTGGAAGTTCCCTCAGGTCATCCCCTCATGCCGGAGACTGCGCTCCCCTTGAAACTTGAGGCCCGGGATCAGCAAGGACACGTCCTGGCCTCCGTGACCGAGACCCGCTGCGTCCTCCGTCCGGGACCCAACCAGCTCAGTATGCGGCTGCGCGTCCGACCTGAGATATTCACAAACGCCACACGCCAGGGGGTCCTCGGGGTCTTTCTCGGGAGCAGGCTCTTGGCTTCCTTCCCGTTCACCCGCCGGACTCGGGCGGAGATTCGAGCCGCCACCGAGGCGCGGATCCGTGCCAGCCTGGTCATCAATGACTTCCAGGTGGCCGTGCAGCGCGAGGGTGAGGTTGTCGTGACCGAGCCTGCCTTCGCGACCGATGAAGGCCTCGTTCCCCAGTTCACCATTACCGGAAACGGCTTCGATGAAGATGTGCCGGAGTTGGTCAGCCCTGTTGATTTCCATTTGCTGAATCCTCAAACAGGCTTCTCCCTTCGCACCGCCATCCGCCTCCGCTTGCACCCAGGGCTGAATCGCTGCGTCCGCGTGCGCCTGCCGCTGACGAATCAGGGTGCCCCGATCCCAGGGGGCCACTACCGATTGGGCGTGTTCGTTCAGGAACGCGAGTTGGCGCACGCGAAGATTCGGCTCCTCGCGAGCGAGGAACTAATCGCTTTCGCGCAGCACCGGGTTCTCGACAGCCTGCGCGCCACTGAAGTTGGTCTTCGCTATGAATGCGGCGGCGAAGTGGTGCGTGGATCCCGAATTCCATTCTGCGCGAATCGGCTTCTTTGGAGCATGAAATTGGAGGCGGAGGGTTTCAATGGACTTCTGCAGGACTGGAATCTGCCCATCGAAGTGCAGGTTTCCGGTGTGGCCCGGCGAGCTGTTCCGGTGGCGCAAGGCCAAGTTACCCTCTCCGCCGTAGGGGCGATGGTTGAATTGCCCGTGCTGGTTGGTGGAACCCCTCTGGAATCACATTCCGGGGAACTCGAACTCCACCTTTTCGTGTTGGGGCGGCAGATCGCCACCAAGAAGGTTCAAATCCTCTCGGCGGCAGACCTGGCTCAGACCCTCGAAGTTCCCGAAATCCAAATTAACGCAACGGACGCCGAGGACCGCACCAACCGAAACGTGTCCACCATCTGCGCGAGTCACCACCGACAGCTTCAGATTCGCGTGACAATCCGGCCGACGGTGGTCGTGCCAGGCTCGGCCATACCAGTCCGGATCGAACTCAACGCCGCCAGGGCCACCATTCTGAGCGCTGAACATCACCTCGCGCTTGGACCAAGCGTTGCATCTTGGTCCTTGAGCCCTGTGAGCGTGCAGGCCATCTGGATCCGGCTGCAGCGGAGCCCACAGACCCTGACCCTTCGCGTCGTAATCGCAGGAATCGTCCGCGCCAGCCGGGAAATCCAGGTTGAGGCCGAAGCCAAGCTCACCGCCTTTGACGGCTCGCTCCGCCAAGCTCCAGATGCCCTCGGCGACGTGGAGCAGGAATACGACACCATCCTGGCAGAGATCGGTCGGTAAGATGAGCAGCTCAGTGATGTTCCTCCTGTCAACCCTTTGCTGCGCAGCTGCGCAGCCGGGTCTGGACAGCCGCGTTGCTCTGCGTCAGCAATTCCTCATCCCCGTAACTGCAAAAGGTGAGCCCGAAATCGGTGTCTATGACCTACTGTCCTCGGATCCGGTAGAACTCGATTCCGTTGGTAAAGGTCAGGCCAAAGCGGGGCACCACGAGATTCGTGGCCGGCTCATGCCCGAACCCCGACGGAATCCGGACGATTCTCCTCTGGTCGGGGCGACCACTGCGGGTTTGGAAGCCGGGCGGCGGATCGGGTTCTCGCAACCAGTGCCTCCGCTAAGCACATCCCAGCAAAGGGAAGCATGTACCCCGGCTCAGGAACGACTGTCTACCGAAATCCCACGCCGTCGAGATAGAGGTTCTGGTTGTGGAGCACGGCGCCGCCGTCAAGCTGGACTGCGACGGCCGGCTTGTCGATCGCGGTGTCCGCAGTCGGGGAATACGGACGGTTGACGGTGAAGGTGGTGGAGTCGCTGACAAAATACTGGTAGTGGACCAGTCCTCCTTGGATGTTACCCACCGGAGTCAATGTATGCCAAGCGTCCGCGGCCAGATCCTGATAATAATCGAAGGGTAGCCATGACTTCGTCGCTCCATCCCAGATGCGCCAATTGGGTGGACGCTCTTGGCCGGAGCCATCACACACGTTCTACCATTGCATGGCCCGCTCGTGGCGCTGCGTCCCTCCCGCCGTCTATTTGTTCATGCTGAACTCCAGGGCCTGAATTCGGTTTTCAGCCGAACCCGATAGAAGCGGGGACCGGGTGCGGATGCGACAGGGACAACGCACTTCTCCGTGCCGGCAACCAGGACGAATTCTCCAACTTCGGTCCAGTGCGATCTTACGCCCCGGCTCTCGGAGGCCTCGATGGCGACCATCACCCATCACCTGGGGAACGGATGGAGGCAGTCAGGGTGGCAGAACGGCGCGATAGAACACTGCCCTGGCTGTCGGGCTCACTGGAATCGTCAGTTTCTCGGTCCCAATCACCGGTTTGATCTGGCCGGCCGGCGTCCACACCGCCCCCGCGCCGAGGCTGTCTGACTTCTGGATCTCCACTGTGGGCCCGGGGTGCGGCCATTGCACGGTCTGACCTCCCAGCCCTCCAAATGGGCGTTTTCACGCGATGGCCGACGATTGGCGGTCCTGGTCGACGATTGGCAACTGGGGGTTTGGGACATCGAGCACGGCCGATTAGAGTGGATGATCGAAGTGCCCGCCGCGATCTCCGCCGACAACGCGGCCTTGGCGTTCAGCGCCGATGGACAACAGCTTGCCGTCGCCGTATCCCAGGCGGCTCAGCTCTGGGACTTGCAGGCCGGGCGGCTCCTCCGCTCGTGGCCCCTGCCCAAAGGTTTGCAGCAATGGCTCGCCTTCGATCGGGAGGGGCGACTGCTGCTCTCGCAGTGGGACCTGGCAGGAGACAGGACGACCGCCGTCTGCCGCGTCCGAGACCTTGTTCGTGGCACCAACGTCCTGACCGAAATCCCGCCATGGGCAGGAACGATGGATGACGGGGCGATGTCTCCGGAAGGGCGTATTGTTGTGATCGCCTACAAACGACCCGGGGCTTCTGGGAGGGAGGTTTACGCGCTGAAAGCGTACGATTCGATCACGTCCAAACCCGTTCCACTTCCCCCCATCCATGGCAGGACAGGGCATCTCCGATTCGACCCGACCGGATCCATTATGGCAAATCGGTTCGATGGCGCCCGTGGAACAGTGCTCTACAGACTGCCGGCGGGTGAGGAGTTGATGCGTATGGACGAGCTCATGTTGTCCATCGGCCCGAAGGGAGAGCTCTTTGTTGTCAACGATCAAGTCCTTCGCAAAGTTGGGCAGGCGGGCTGGAGTCTCGACCTCAAACCAACGCCGGAAGGCCTAGGCAGTGCGTTTAGCTACGACGGCCAACGATTGGCGGTCGGCCTCCCCGACGGCAGCATCCTCGTCTACGACATCCAGGAGACGATCCAGCATTTGGAGCAACTTCGGATGGGTTGGTGAGGGCGCCTTGCCTTTTGGCTGCAAGAAACGCTCCTGCGCCGGCGATTAAGGGGTGTGCCTCCAGTAATTCTCGGGGAGCCGAATGGGCCGATCTGCCAAGGCCGCGGTGCCTGGCTCGGCGTGGCCTACGGTCATCCGGTGCCTCCAGCCTGGTCAGCGACGATGCCTCTGCCCGAGAGGAGGCAACGCGTGCTGGTCGATCGCCGCCATAATCCGTTTGCGCGCCTTGACAGGGCACATGGCTATTGAGCTAATGGCACCGTTCGCCATCAGGATCCGGCCTTAACCACTTCCATCAGCTAATCGGGAACGATCCTCCACCCAAACCTGCTATGAGTATTACCCTCCATGGCCAGCCCACCCCACTAGGAAACGTGGGTGCAGCAGGAGCAACCGGGAACAACGGTCAAGCACCGGCCGGTGGCTGTGGGGGGCCGCCTTGAGCTGGCCGAGCGGCCGGTGCAAAAGCCCAAGGTCAACGACGGTCGACGGTCAGGATGCGATGGCCAAACCAGGAGCCCTGGTGCAGCGGCTAGCGCCTGTCTGCGGTTGGCAACAGGGCGCGGGCTAGGCCGGAGAGGTGAAAGTTCAGAGCTTCTCGGCCCAAGGTGCCGCGACGGAAATGGCGGGCCGGGGGTCAAGGAGTCTTCTTCTTTGGGCAGGGGTCAGGCCGCAGGGGCCTTGTCATCGCTGAAACCACACGAAACCGGGTAGAAAATTCGATGTCGCATGAAAGCGAACCCCGCCCAGACCACAGCAAAACCGCCGGAACCGCCCTCAGTTGACCCGTCACCGTGCGACGTTTCGACGTGGGCTTGCACCGCTTCCGTTCGATCCCGTCCAAGACCGGAATGAAGGCGGCGCTGCTTCCCTTCGTGAACATGTAAGACGGGTTCGATTCCCGTACGCGCTACCATTCATATTCAACGAGATGCAAATTTGTGCAGTAGGAGTGCAGTAAAGTAGAGCCTGCTTTCCGCCTGCATCACCCCCTGACGCTTCATCCTCGGGGGAGCAATATCGAGCCTGCATCCCCCGCCGGTCAGCCGTGGTAGTGGTGAAACATGCCGGCCACAAGGAGCAACTCGGGATGGGCGGCCGACAATTGGGGCAGGACCACCCGAATGCGGGAACGGTAGTCCGCCAACTTGTCGCACAGCGGCTTGAGGTCCGTGCTCCCATCGCAATGCAACCGCTTGAGATCCAGCACGAGGCGGTTGCGGCTCTGGGCCAGCGATTCGCTGAGCCGATGCGCCAGTCCCTCCGCATCGGCTTTCGACAGAACTCCCGCCACTCGCATCCAAACCTGCTGCTTGGCGTGCTGGAGCTCAACCTCCACGGAGAGCCCGCGCAGGGCGAATCGGTGCTGGAGTCCCTCCCACGCCTCAAACGCATTCCAGCGGTGATCTGGGAGCCGGTAGGTGGTTCGGATTAGTTTAGGGTGCTGAAAAAGGCCGAGTTTCAAAGTCAGGCCAGTCCAAAGCGCGGCGCCCACGGCCAGGGCAGACTGGCCTCGCTCGCTCAGGCTGGGGCGGCCCAACTCGGCATGGATGCGCCGCTCGAGATCGCCAATCCAACGTCGCACGGCGGCGTTGGGTCCAAGCAACCGGCCCGCCAGGAACACGGGGTAGGCATGCCTCAGTTCATGGGCGAAGTACGCGGCCTTGGCGCGCAAGTGCGGGTTCGACGAGTGCCTCAACTTCTGGTACCCGAGCAACCGCCCTTCCAGAACCCGGTAGATGCTGGGGCCGAGTCGTTGAAAATCCTGCTCGAAGCACCAGCGCTGGATGTCCTCAATCTGCTCCGGGGTGAGCGTGGGATGCTTGATCATCGTGCGAAAGCCATCCGCACGACGGTAGAACAAGTCCATGTCCTTGGTGTAGACGTCCTGCAGCAGGTTTTCCTTGATGATGCGCTCGTAGAAGGGCGTGCCCGGCACCGGGCCGTAGATCAGGAATTGAGCCAACGCGGGCTTGAGTTGCATGAGGCCAGCCAGTTCCTCCGCCACGACCTCCTGATTCTGGTAGTCGAAGCCCACGATCATGGAGGCCAACACCGTGATGCCGTGCTCGCGGAACTCGGTCAGGATGTCCGCGATGGGCCGGCCTTGTTGCTTGGCGTAATGGGATCGTGTCCCCTCGTAGCCAATCCAAAAGCCGTCAATGCCCATCTCAAGGATCTCCTCCACCGTGTACTGGCTGATGGCTTTGATGCTCGAAAAGGCGAAGATAGAAAGCTTCTTTCCCCCGTTGATCACGCACTCGCGGAACTCCATCGCCCGCTTCTTGTTCAGCAGGAAATCTTCATCCAAAATCAGAAACACCAGGTTGGGATCCTGGTCCAGATACCGTTCCGCCACCGCATAGATGTCCCGGCCATGGGGCAGCAACTTGATGTGCTTGCGCGAGAAGAAGTGCGAGGTGCAGCAGAAGTCGCATCCATTGGGGCACCCGAGCCCGGCGAAGATCTTGCCGGTGCCCGACACTTTCCATCCAAAGATCTTCAGCCAGCTCACGATGAGCGGGTGCTTGTAGGGCATGGGGATTTCGGGCTCGCCCAGCAGGCGGCGGAAATAGGCCACCCCTTCCTCGCGGCAAATGTAATCGGCGTACGGCTTGAGCACCTCGTCCTTCAGCACCGTGCCGTAGCCGCCCAGCACAATCTTGCTCTGCGGGGCGTGTTCTCGAATCAGGGCGACCGCTTCCTTCATCTTGTGCATGACCGCCATGAGGAAGGAGACGCCCACGTAGTCGTAACCCTTCTTGAGTTCACGGATCAATTCGCTCTTCGAAGGGTACTGCAACACGACGGCAGGCGCGTCGAGGTTTTCGGCGATGTACTCAAGCCCGAAGTGAATGTTGACCGTGCGCGGGCTGAAGATGCCCTGGGCACGCAGCACCTGCCGGTAGAGCAATTCGTAGCCAACCGAGGGGGCATCGCCGTATTCCGGCCCCATGGGGCGGCACACGCTGGTGAGCAGGACAGTGGGCTTGATCGTGACAGCGGCGACTTTGGCAGACATAGGACGGCATCTTGCCTCAGCAATAGAACGGTGAATACATGCATGAGGGAATGCTTTGACCTGGGTCAAAGTGCACCCGGTCGCGAGGCGGGGTGCGGTGCCACGGCGCGAAAGCCGACTCGCCCGTCCGATCCTAGGGCGTCGGCCGAAGTCGGAAGAAACGCTGGGGTTCAGAGCCGGCTCCAGGTTGGAAGAACGACTCCACCGGGGCCTGGAGCGTCAGGTTGGTGAGCACGCCCCACGCGGTCAAGTTCGTGCTGGTTTCCACGGCGAACGACTGGCCCGGGGTGCCGGTGATCGCGAACTCGAAAGCGCCGCCCGCGATCCCGAGAGCGCCCAGGGAAAGAGGCGTCGCCCATTCAGCCAAGAGCCGGAGTTGCGCAGGTTCGTAGAGAGCCTTGAACAGGCTGCCAGGCATTCCCGCCGGGTCGCCGACGCCACTCAGGGTTCCGATGGAAGAACCGAAAATGATCGGAGTGAACACATTCCCCTTCGCGGGAACGAAGCCGTTGCGGAGTTCGACTTCCAGCTTTCCAGCCAGGCTGACCGCGCCAGAAAACTGCAGTTGAGCGTAACCGGCCCCCGGCGCCAGGCCGCCGAAGCCGAACCGAAGGACGGCCGTCGGAGCGAGGCTGTAGCCGGCTTGCAGCGCGGCAATCCCTTGTTGGAGGTCCAGCGTTCCGTTTTGGGCGAACTGGCTTAACGCGACGGTGTGGGTTCCGCTGCCGCCGCTGCGCAAGTAGCGGCCGTTGTTGAGAAAGGCGCAGTCGTTTTGCTGCACGAGGGCGACATCGGCCTGCACCTCCCAAAGGCCCCGATTTTCGACGGTCGATGAGTTCAGGGTCAGGGTGCCGCCCTGCCACTCGACGGTGCCTTGGTTGTGGAGGGCGGTTCGCACCAACCGGCGGTCAGCGTCGCCCGCGAGTTGGAGGGTTTGGCCTGCGGGCACGGTGAGGTCGAGGTCGATCAGTTCGCCTCCGGTCCACCGCAGAGGGCCGTTCAGAGTTGCATTCCCGGTCAGAACGCCGCCGGCGAGGGTGGCGTTACGGAGGCCCATCGTTCCCACCCACCTGAAGCTGCCGCTATTGAATACCGTAAGGCCAGGCCCCTCGAAGTGCGTGGCTTCAAAAAAGTTGTTTCCGGCGAAGTCCAGGCGGGTGTCGGTGGCCATTGTGAAACGGTTGGTCTCGCCACGGCTGACGACGTTGCCTGACGGGAAGAGCAGGTTCCCCGTGCGGTTCTCCACCGCGGTGCTGTTGTTGAACGTGGTCAGGGCGATGGTGTGGGAGCCGCTGCCGCCGCTGCGCAGGTAGCGCCCCGTATTGAGGAAGGCGCAGTCGTTTTGTTGGACGAGGGCGACATCCGCCTGCACCTCCCAAAGGCCCAGGTTCTCGATCGTGGAAGAGTTGAGCGTGAGCGTGCCGCCGTGCCACTCGACGGCGCCTTGGTTGTGGAGGGCGGTCCGGACCAGCCGGCGGTCGGCACCGCCAGCCAACCGCAACGTCTCGCCCACCGGAACGGTCAGGTCCAGGTCGATGAACTCGCCACCGGTCCAATGCAGGGGGCCATCGAGGACGGCTTGCCCGGTGAGGACGCCGCCGGCGAAGGTTACATTCTCCAGGCTCATGGTTCCGAGCCACGAAAACGAGCCGGCGCTCAGCACCTTGAGTCCCGGGCCTTCGAAGCTGGTTCCTTCGAAGTAATTGTTGCCGGCAAAGTCAACGCGGGCGCCCTCGGCGATGACAAACCGATTGCCTTCAAGTCGGCTGAGCACGTTGCCGGCGGGGAAGGCGAGGGTGCCGGTGAGCACGACAACCTGCGTCCCGGTGTGGAAGGCGGTCAGGGCGATGGTGTGAGTGCCCGGGCCGCGGCTGCGAACGTAATGGCCGAGATTGACGAATGAGCAGTCGTTCTGCTGAGCGAGGTGGAGGTCACCCTGGACGTCCCACAGGCCGTAGTTCTCCACGTGACTGGAGTTGAACGTGAGGGTACCTCCTTCCCAGATGATAGCGCCGTGGTTGCGCAGTGCGGTGCGGACGAGGCGCCGGTCGGCGCCGCCCGCCAAATGCAATTCGAGCCCCGGCGGCACGGTGAGGTCGAGGTCGATCAGTTCGCCGCCGGTCCAACGGAGTGGGCCGCCGAGCGTGACCGTGCCGGTCAGGACGCCACCGGCGAAGGTCACGTTCTCCAGGGTGCGGGTGTTGATCCAGGCGAAGGAGCCGGCGTTGAAAACCTTGGGTCCGGAGCCTTCGAAGGCGGTCGCTTCGAACCGGTTGTTCCCGGCGAAATCCAGGCGTGCGCCGTCGTCCACCAGGAAACGGTTGGATTCGCCGCGGCTCAAGACGTTGCCGACCGGGAACGAGAGTCCACCCGTGCGACATTCCACCGTGGTCGAATTGCTGAAGGTGGTCAGCGCGATGGTGTGCGAGCCGGTGCCGGCGCTGCGGAGGTAGCGCCCTGTGTTGAGGAACGCGCAGTCGTTCTGCTGGACAAGGGCCAGGTCGCCGCGCACTTCCCAGAGGTTGGCGTTTTCGACCGTGCTGGAATTGAGGGTGAGCGTGCCGCCGTCCCACGCAACCGCGCCGCGGTTGCGCAGGATGCTGCGGACCAACCGCCGATCGGCTCCGCCCGCAAGGTGCAGCGTATGACCGGCGAGGATGGTCAGATCGAGATCGATCAGTTCCCCGCCGGTCCAGGGCAAGGACCCCTCGATCACAGCCGTGCCGGTGAGGACGCCGCCCGCGAAGGTGACATTTTCGAGCCTCATCGTTCCCGCCCACGAGAAGCTTCCCGCGTTGAGGACCTTCGGGCCAGGGCCATCGAAGACCGTGGCCTCGAACCGGTTGTCCCCCGCGAAGTTGACCTGGGCCTCGAGAGCGGCGCTGACGTGGTTGTTGGCGCCCCGGCTGACGACATTGCCGACGGGGAAAGCGAGTGTCCCGGCGCGCGCTTCGATTTGCCCGGTCGAAATAAAACTGGTCAGGGCCACGGTGTGGGTGCCGGAGCCGGCGTTGCGCAGGTAAAGCCCGGAGTTGGCGAACGAGCAGTCGTTCTGCTGGACCAGGGCGACGTCGCCGCGGACGTCCCAGCGCCCGGCGTTCTCGATGGAACTCGAGTTAAGCGTGAGCGTACCGCCTTCCCATTCGACCGTGCCCTGGTTGCGCAGGACGGTGCGGATCATGACGCGGTCGGCGCCGCCGGCCAGGCGCAGAACCGAGCCGGCCGCGAGGGTGAGGTTGGCATCGATCATGGCGCCCCCCGTCCACAAGAGGTTGCCGGAAAAGGTGGCGGAGCCGATGAGGGTGGCGTTTTGGAGGGAGAGTTCGAGGAGGCGGATGTCGCCGGGGAGGGTGACGGTGGTTCCGTTGGCCAGGGTCGCGGTGTCATGGGCGCCTGGCACGCCGCGGGGCGACCAGTTGGCTGGATTCGACCAGTTGGAATCCGCCGCGCCGGTCCAGGTGTAGGCGAGGCCGGTGAATCCCTGGACGCGCAGTGTGACCAGGGCCGTGGCGGTGCGACCGGCGGGATCGGTGGCGCGCACCGAAAAGGTGTGGGTGCTGACCCCGTTGGTGTCGGCAAGAACCGGGCGTCCGCGGAGAAATCCGTCCCGAGATAACAAGAGTCCGGCGGGCAAGGCGCCTTCGCTCACGCCGAAGGAGCAAGCTCCGTTCAGGGAGGTGGCCGTGAGTTGGAAGGAGTAATCGAGCCCAGCGACTCCGCCCGGTGGGCTGACACCCGGGGCGAATTCCGGCCGGGGCCCTTCGCCCGACTCGATGTGACAATGGGTTTCGTTGTTCGAAGGGGTGGAGTCGCGCTCGGCGCTGCCGGCTGCCGCCGCGACATCAAAGCTCCCGGGTTGGGTGGCTTGCACGTTCACTCGGATCGTCGCCTGGCACGAGGCCAAGGCGCCGACCTCGTAGTGGAGTGTTTGGCCAGCGATGCTCGTTGGCGGCGGGGTGCTCGAGACAAAGGTCAGGTATTCGGGCAGGGTGACGGTGACCGAGACCTGGGTCGCGACGCGGGGGGCGGTGTTGACGACGGTGATGACAGTTTGCGCGGTTTCGTCGGCGGTGACATCCAGCGAAGCGGGCGTAGTGCTGATGGCGAGGTCTACTGGCATGTTTGGGTCGCCGAGAGGACGGGCCACGCGCACGGCCCTGGCGCAGCGGTCGTAGAAGCCAATGGCCGGCATGCCCTGGGGATCAAAGGCAAGTTCCAGGTTCTCCCCCGGCCTCCAGTCGATGGGCCGGACCAAGTCGTTATGCCATTGCCCGTTCAAGAGCATGGCGAAGCGAATCTGGCTCCGATCTCGAATGTAGGCGACGGCGGGCCGCCCGCTGGGATCGACGGCAATGGCTGCCACCTGGATGGACTCAGATGCGTCAAGCGACGTTTCGGTCCAAGTCGCCCCGTCCATGCAGGTCAGGTAGTGCAAGTGCCCGGGTCCCCAGGCCATCGGAGAACCGGGAACGGTGGAGCCTCGGACGACCGCATGCAGTTGGTCGCCCACGCCCACGGTCAAGTCGACACGATTCGGGTATTGAAGGTATTCCGAGCCCCACCTCTGAACGACGGCTAGAGCGCGGCCCGGGCCGGAACCCGGCTGCCCTTGGCGGTAGAAAAGCGTATGATCCGCTTCGCCTTGACGCGCCAGGAGATGGAGGACGTGGGGACCGCGCCGGTCCGTATCGAAACCCACGCCGGCGAAGTCATCCTGTGTGTCCTTCTCGAAAAGGCTGGCGCCATTCACGGTAAGCCATTCTGTCCTGCGGTCACCCGCATGCTGGAACCTCCAGGTGAGCCATTCTCCAAGGCGGCCAGGCAAGTATTCCCGGACCCCTTGACTGCCCGTGTGATCGCCTGCCCACTCCAACGGTTCCGGGTTCGCGAAAGAAGTGGGCCCGGACATCCCCACGCGCCACGTCCATTCATGCGAGTAGTCCTCGGGCCCGCTGAACTGCCACACCGCCATGAGCAGGAATTGCGGCCAGATTCCCGGGATGAGTCGCTCCACGTCCTGGCTGAGAAGACCGCCCGGCCAGCGAAAGCCGGCGTCCAAATCCTGGACGCGCCAGGCGGTCCCATCCTTCCAAGCCCAATGCGTCATGGCCCCTTCGGACGAATTTCGCCCGGAGTCATCGTCGCCAAGCTGATAGTCCCAACCGAGGTTCGCTCGCTCGAGGTCGCTATACCCAAATCCAGTGATGCGGACGGTCGGATTCAGCAGACCGTCTGCGGTTCGGGAAACGTCCTCGGTCAGCCACACCCGGTCGACGATCGGAACGAGATGGACGCGGATGGTGCCGCTCAACGTCGTGTGCCCGTCCGAGGCCGAGTAGGTGAATTGATCGTCGCCCAAGAAGTCAGGCGCGGGCACGTAGACGAGCCTGTTTCCCTCGACCGACGCGGTGTTTCCGGCCCGGGGAGCTGAGGTCACCTGGTAGCTCAGCGATTCCTCGTCCACGTCGCGCGCCGGCAGGTCGATCGGGATGATCGTGCCCTGGGCGCGGGTGAACAGTGGGAAATCGGGCAGAACCGGAGGGTCGTCACGCCTGTCGATATGAATCGTCACGCTCCCGGACGCCCTCCCGCCGTCAACATCGCGCACTGAATAGAACAAGGAGTCGCTACCAAAAGCATCACGGTTCGGGGTATAGACGATGTCGCGGAGACCATTGACGGACACGACCTCGGCGGTGCCTTTTTGGGTAGTGAACCGGGATTGAGTGAACTCGAGGGGGCCGTTGGCGTCCGGGCCGTTCGCAGCGTGATTCCCGCTGAAGATGCCCAAGGGATTGGCTGCACTGTCTTCGGCCACCGTGACCTCAAACGGTCGCACCACAGGATTATCATGAATCGAATAGACTTCGATCGTGGTGCTGACGGGCTCGCTTTCGTCCTGTCGATCGAAGGCGACAAAGGTGAAGTGGTCGAAACCGTGGAAGTTGGCTTCGGGCTTGTAGACGACGGGATTGGGGAGGGGCGAACCGACCACCACGGCAGGTTCAAAGTGCCCATGGACCGGAGCTGACTTGAGGATGAAGGAAATAGGATCTCTCTCGCGATCGGAGGCGTCGAACTGAATGGGTCCGCCGGAGCTGTCCTCGCCGATCCAAAGCCGGGACGCCGACACGCCGTAAGGGGCGTCGTTGACCGGCCGGACGGTTACGACGAGCGTGCCCGTGCCCGCGAGGTTCTCGCGATCGTCATGCACGGCGAAGTCGAACCGGTCTTCTCCGATGAAGTTGGCGGCGGGGCAGTAGTACCAACCATAGCCTGCCGTCCCGCGCATTCGGTCGACCCTGCCATGCATCGTGTCGAAGGCACTCCAACCGTCCCCGTACCGGAAACTCAGGGGATCTCCGTCCTGGGCGTCGACCCCGGTGACGGGAAGAGACAGGCACTCGTCTTCCGCAGTGGAGAGTTGCAGCATCACGTGACCAGGGGCATCTGGAACCGAGGTGACCTCGATCCGAATGATGGCTTCTTCGCTCGTTCTGGAGCCATCCGTGACTTTGAAGCGGATTTCATCTGGGCCGTGGTAGTTTGGGTTTGGCACGTAGGAGAGGTCCCCGGAGCGAAGGCCGCACGGATCGGAGAGCGGTTGGTCGCCCTGCAGCAGTTGGCCCTGCTGTGGGAGCGTGGTGACGCAATAGGTCAGGGGTTGCCGGTCGGGGTTGTTGGCCTGGAGGTTGAAATCCACTCGGGCATCCTCCGCCACGGTCAGGGAATCCGGTTCGGCGGCCAACGGATCGGGAACAGCCCGAATATGGAAGGTAACCGAGACCTCGACCCGCGCACCCTGCGCGCAACCTCTGGACCTGAACACGTGGGTGACGTCCCCATTCGCGTCGTTTGGCGGGTGAAACACGTAGGTGGGCCCACTCCCCGTGAACACGTCAGGAGAGTCCGGGACAAGCGGTTGGTCACCAGGGAGCGTGACATCCAGGCGAAACGAGCGTGCCGTGTCCTCCTCCATGTCCACCTCTGAGAGGAGAGCGATCGGCGCCGGCGGATCGCACTTGCCGGCCGCACCCGCGTGGAAGATCGATGCGATTTGATCGGGGGAAAGCGCCAGCCCGTAGACGGCCAGTTCGTCGATCAGACCTCCGAATCCTCCCAGGAGTAGTTCGCGCCGCCAGGCGTCACCGGGATTCAGGACGCCACCCAAGACAATTGGGGTTAGGATGTTGCTCGCCAACGCCCAATCTATCGGATGGAGGATCGTTCCTGGCGCCGGACGGCTGGGAACTTCGACGCCGTCGATGAAGATGCGTTGCGCTTGGTCCGCCTCGTCGAAAGTCGCCGCCACATGGATCCATCGATCCGGCACCAGGACCGGATCGGTCCAGACGACATGCGACTCAGAGTCGCTGTCATAAAGATGGTGGCCCCTCACTTCAAAACGCAGCTTGAGATTGGGCTGAACGCCCGCGATTTCCGTCCCCAAGTAGACGATCCGGGCGCTATTGTTGCCTTGGCTCAAGACACAACCGCTGGCCCGCAGCGGTTTGATCCAGCCTTCCACGGTCACGGCGGTCGGCCGGGCGTCTTCCGGATCGAGTTCCAGTCGAGGAACCACGGCCGCTTGCACCGGTGTGGCAAAGGGATCGAACCGGAATGCCTTCCCGACCTTGCCAGCATCGTCGAACGAAAGCCCATTGCGCAGTTCGGCCGTGCTGCCAGGCACTCGGCTCCGCCCGTCCCCTTCCGCGGACCACCAAGCCAACAATCCGCACGGGCTCGGGGCGCACCCCGGCGCGGCGGGCTCGGCCACGTGCAGTTGGTAGCTCCGTTGCGAACGGCCGCCTCCGGAGGCACCCACCACTTCGACCGTGAATTCGTAATCGCCCCATTCCGTGGGCAAGCCGGAGAGGTAGGTGTCATGGGGACTGGTGCCTGAGAGAGAGAGTCCGCTGGGCAAAGTGCCGCGGATCTTGCGGACGGTGAGGAACGGTTGCCACCCCTCGCCGATCACGACCAGAGGCTGGGCATAGGGCGAGAAAGCCGTGCCATCCTGCAGACGGTCCGGTGCGGCGATGACCGGCACAGGAGGATAGGGCAATCCGATGCGGTCGAGAGCCGTGCCTAGGCCCACTCGGATGAACACGGTGTTCCAGAAACGAGGGCGGGCCGAGGAGGGCATGGCCAGAAGACCGAGATCGAAGCCATCGGGGAAGTCGGGAAATTCAATCGGCACGAACGCGGTCATGCCTCGGCTGAGGTTCTTCCAGGCGAATGCGGTTGCGCCGTTGCCTCCGTTGGCGGGCAGGTTCACGGTCAGCTTGGCCTCGATCCAATCACCCGGTTGCGCCGGCAATCCGCCTTGATCGCCGTACGCATAGCCGCCGAAGCCCGCCCTGCCGATCAAGGGCTGAGTGCCTTGGAAGCCGAATTCGCAACCGTATTCCGAATGCGGTGCAGTCTCGTCGAGGCCAGTCCCCACCCCCACCATGAGGGCGCCCTGGCCCAACCGGCCTCGGAAATCGAACACCACCTCCGTTTCGGAGCCGGCCAGGGCGAAACTGAAGCGGGCGTCGTTGGCCCGGGAGTAGATGGAGTCCCGGGGCCCGCCCTCCAGGCCGCGCGAGGAGTTCCAGCCGAGGCCGGTGACGACCGAGGCGCCCCAACCGCCGAAGCGGGCCTGCCAGTTGTCCTGATCGAACAACTCTCCGGTCCCAAGGCGCGAGTTTTGGAATTCGTAGGTGGTTTGGGCAGCGTGCAGGCGGACGGCGAGGGCTCCGGCCAAGAGCCCGCCTAGGAGGATGGCCTGGGGGACGGAGGCCCAGGGCTGGGGAGTTTCTTGCTTGAACATGTCATGGCAGCGGGCGCCGACCCGGCATGGGCCAGCGCCTTCTACTTCTGCATTAGGAAACTCCGGCGGACTATTACACGAAATCGATGCGGCGAGGATCCCGCGACTGTGAACCTGTCACCGCAGTCTGGCCTGGGGCGAACCTGGCACCCGATCAGGTCGTGGCCCAACTCGAGCATCCCAACATTGTGCCGCTTCATGCGCTCGGCCTCGACGAACAGGGGCGACCTTTCTACACCATGAAACTGGTCCGGGGCGTGACCCTGCGTGAGGTGCTCGAGGCCTTGCTCATCTCCCAACCGGAAACCGTCCGCCAATATCCGCTGGCCAGCCTGCTGACCGTCTTCCAGAAAGTGTGCGACGCCGTGGCCTTTGCCCATTCGCGCCGGGTTATTCATCGCGATCTCAAGCCCGCCAACATCATGCTGGGCGAATACGGCGAGGTCTTGGTGATGGACTGGGGCCTGGCCAAGGTTCTGGCCAATGACCGCGATCCAGTGAAGGTGGGGCGTCCGGTGGATGGGGACGGGACGGCGGCCGGCAGCGACCCGGCGCAGACCCTGGAAGGGCACGTGCTGGGCACACCCAACTACATGTCCCCCGAGCAGGCGTCCGGCCAGAATGAACACCTGGACGAACGGTCGGATATTTTCGCCCTGGGCGCCGTCCTCTACCATCTGCTCGTCCTGCGGCCACCTTTCATGGGAAAGACGGCGGGCGAGGTTCTGGCCAGGATTCTCGAGGGTGAAGTTACCCCGCCGGACCAGGTCAGAACCGGGGAACCGCGAGCGAGCGACCGTTCTGCGGCAGGCTGGCCGCATTGTCCGGGAGGCCTGGTTCCTCCCGCCTTGTCGGCCGTGGTCATGAAGGCGTTGGCGACACGTCCCGAGGATCGGTATCCGACCGTGCGCGCGCTGCAACAGGACATTTCGGCCTACCAACACGGATTCGCCACCACGGCGGAACGGGCCACCCCCTGGAAATTGCTGCGTCTGGCGGCCAAACGCCGGAAGGCGGAGTTGAGCGTGGCGGCGGCTGCCCTGCTTGTGCTGGCCGTGGTCATCGCAGCATTCGTCTTCAAGGTGACCTGGACGCTGGCGGAATTGCGCAAGGTCGCGCCGTCGTTCATGGCCGAGGCGGGAGTGCTGGCGGGCGAGCGCCGCTTCGCCGCGGCCTTGGAAAAAGTCGATTGTGCCTTGCGCCTGTTGCCGAACGAGGCGGCCTATCACGTCGTGCGGGGGCATCTCTGCCAGGCCCGGTGGTTGTGGACGGAGGCCGCCGACGCTTACCTGCGCGCCCAGGCGCTGGGCGATCGAAGTCCGGAGACGGCCCGCGCGCTTTACCTGACGCAGAAGATCCGGACCGAGATTGAACGGGATCGTCAGCCGGCGGCGGCGACCCTGCGCGAGCTTCGGCAAAGCCTGCTCGAACAGGAGCGTTACGCGGAGGCCTACGCGCTAAGCGAACGCATCGGACACGAGGATGCCACTGAGCTCGAACAGTGGCGGGCTCAGTTGGCGCAGGCTCAACTGCGCGGTGTCCTCGAATACGACCGGACGCATCCGGAGGGTCTGCTCAGTCTCACCCTGACCGAAGGGCCGACGCCGGATATCTCGGCCTTGCGCGGGTTACCCCTGACCCGGTTGGTGCTGGGGCATGAGGATACCGTGCCCCATGTGGCCTGCCTGGTGCGGGACCTGAGTCCGCTGCGTGGGATGCCCTTGCGCGCCTTGAGGATCTACGGCTCGCCGGTGGCGGATCTGACGCCGCTGCGCGGCCTCCCGCTGGAGGAGTTGCACCTCAAGGACATGAAGGAAGTGACTGACCTCGGTCCGCTGCGGGGCATGCGCCTGAAGGGGCTGGTTCTATCCGTTCTTCCCCGCCTGCGGGATCTCGGTCCCTTGCGGGGCATGCCCTTGGAGGTGCTGGCCCTGAATGGCAGTCCGTTGGTGACGGATCTGTCTCCTGTGCGCGGGGCGCCTTTCATTTACGTGTCGTTGATTGACTCGGGGGTGAGCGACCTGTCGCCCTTGGCGAACTCTCCGTTGGGCAACTTGATCCTCATGGGCTGCCAGAACGTCGCGGACCTATCGCCGCTGACCAACCTCGTGCGGCTCGATCATCTGGTGATTCCGAGGCAATGCGAGAACCTCGAGCCCCTGCGCGGGCTGCCGATGCTCAAACGACTGGGGTACGATCTCCCAGGATTTGCCCTTTCGAATATCACGTCGGCGGAGCAGTTCTGGCGCGAGTGGGACGCCCGGGAGAAGTGAATGCTTTCTTAACCATTAACCAGGCCTGCCCGAACCTCCATCCATGAAGACACCCTCTCTGCTCCCTTTCGCCGCTTGGCTCGGCTTTTTCCTTGGCCTCGCGGCCCCTTCCACTCGGGCCCAGAGCCCGCCCACCATCACCCGACAGCCCACCAACCTGTCGCTGAGCATCGGTGCGACCGCCCGGTTTGTCGTGGCCGCGTCCGGGCTGTCGCCGCTCTCGTATCAATGGTCGATCCAAGGCTCGGCGCTGCCGGACAAGACCAACGCCGTCCTGGCCTTGACCAACTACTTGGCCGTGGGCGCCGCCCCAATAAGTGCCTCGGCTTCGCGCAGGAACCCGAGTGACTCCTCGTCCGGGCTTCCGTCCAGCGCAACGCGGACTTCCTTGAGGAGAGCCAACGCTTCCGCGTGACGTCCCAGCTTCTCGTGGCACATAGCGATGAACGCCAGGTCCAAGGCGCGGCTGTAGTACTTGCCCTGGTTCTGCCTATCCGTTTCGAGGAGGGTGTGGAGGGCTTCCTCGCAGGCTCCCGCGCGGTAATGCGCGATACCAAGGGTGTTCAGCACATGCAGACTCTTGTCTAAACGCACCGCCGCCCGCGCCCAACGAAGAGCCCGCTCGTAGGCCTCTTGGGATTGGCCAGACTTCGAGACGACCTCCCAACTGTCACGGTTGAGTCGGTCCGGATTGTCCCCCCGGATGCGGACCAGACGCGAAGCGATCTCTTTTTCCGCCGCGCTCAGGCTTGGATCGAGCGCCAGTTGTTCGATCACATTGGTCATGAGCAAGTGTTCCGCGAATAATCGATCCACCCGCGGTTCGACCTTGCGTCGGAGGAGCACGCTGGCCCGCCTCGATGCACGGTGCACGGCCGGCAGTTCGGTTTCGTGAACGGAAATAGAATGGCCGGAAACCACCGCCAACCGCAGGCCGTCGGGGCTGAATGTAGGCGATCTTCCCCCGCCCTCCCGCAGGGTCAGCACGAGCGCTCCTGAGGTCGTGTCGTAGAGCCGAATCGGGCTTTCGAAGCGACCGGCCACGGCCAACCGTGTGCCGTCCGGGCTGAAAGCAAGGCCGGCGGCCCCGCTGGAAGCGGGGAATTCGATCCTCTGGCTGGTCTGTAGGTCCCAAAGCGCCACCCCAAGTTCAGAGGCGCTCGCCAGGGCGTGACCGCCAGGATGAAAGGCCAGGGCGTGAGAATGGACTCCCTTGCCAAGTTCCAGAGTCCGCTGGACTTGGCCGGACCTGGCGTCTCGGAGCTGGATCCTGCCGTCTTCTCCTCCCGAAGTCGCGAGGAGGGTGCCGTCCGGGCTGAAAGCGAACGCGGGGCGCTCGCCAGCCATGATTTCGAGGCAGTTCGTCCAACCAAGGGCCGTCCGATGCCAGAGTTGGATCAGATCTATGGGAGCTCTGGCGGCGCAAGCCAACCGGCGGCCATCAGGGCTGAATTCCAGGCCATACGCTTTGTAGGGGTCTGTGTTGATTCTCCATCGGGCGAGGACTTTGGAGGCCGGCCAATCCCACAGGACGGCGAAGTTATCGTGCGCCGTTGCCAAGTGGACCCCGTCCGGGCTCACGGCGATTACCCTGATGCCGCCCTCGCGGGTATCCAGGCCCGCGAAAGGCTCGATCGACTCGGAGTTCCACGCTTTCACATTCCCCTTGTTGTCACCCGTGATGATGCTCCTTCCGTCTTTCGTGAACTTAACCGCGTAGAAATTGAGCAGGCTATCTCTGCGAATGGTCCAGAGATGGCCCCCGCGGGTGAGGTCCCACTCCGTCAAGTGAGACGGCTGATCCGAGGCAGTGTAGTCTCGACCGTCTAGCACGAAGGCGCTCAGCCCGTCGGCGGCCATCGCGAGGGACTTGACCGAATTCGGCAGCGCATATCTCATCACCGGGGTGTCGATCGAGGCTCCCAGGTCCTTCCCAAGCAAATCCCAAAGTTCGAGGTTCTTTCCAGCGTCGACGATCATGGCAAGATCGTGAGGGCTGATGGCCCACCGGCTTCCGTCCACGGTGTCGGCGACTTTCTGAAGAGCTTCTCCCGTGATCATGTCCCGAATTTCGGTACCGCTTTGGCCAGGGACGAGTCCGAGAATCCGCCCCGACACCGGGTGCACCGTTGGCACCCGGCCCGTGTCATCGCCAAACACGCGATTCGTCTTGGCCAC
This sequence comes from uncultured Verrucomicrobiota bacterium, assembly GCA_964629545.1. Classification (GTDB taxonomy): domain Bacteria; phylum Verrucomicrobiota; class Verrucomicrobiia; order Limisphaerales; family CAZVRY01; genus CAZVRY01. The sequence goes on from CAZVRY010000008.1 coordinate 49,946, forward strand.
CAAATCCCACACCATGGTGTCAAGTGGCGATCTGGACACCACGAATCGCCCGTCGGGTGACACGGCAACGAAATCGGTCGAGTATCTTTGCTTCCCCACGATTTCACTCGCATGAGGCGGGGCAAGGTCAAAGCGTCTGACTAATCCTTCACTGTGGACGAAATCGCTGAATGCCGATCCGACGATGGTCCGCGACTCACGAGTCGTCTTTGCAATCCCCCCGACGATCGCCTTGCTTGCTGGCGCAAACGCGAGAGATTTGACATGTTCTCCGGCCGGGAGAACAAAGGCGGCCACCTCTCGCAACGAATCGAACTCCAAGACCCTTACTTTGATCGACTCAGCCATGTATTGCCCGCCGCCCAAGGCCAACCAGGCCCCGTCCGGGCTGAAGACGATGCTATCAAGTTGATTCGTTTCGCGGATCAGCCGTTTCAATTCGCCAGACTCCCGATGCCGAATCTCCAAACCGTCCCGCACCCCTGCTGCGATCCAGTTCGAATCCGGGCTCAGCGCAAAACAAGAAACTCCGTTGGTTCCGCATAGGGTGCGCAGCGACGCGTCCGCTTTGAGACGGAGGTAGCGCCACTCCCAGTTGCGATGTTCCTGCGGACAGGCTTCGAGCCTTTCTCTGGCGCGGCGGACGTCGCGGGCATTCAGTTCCGCGTCGGCCGCCTGGAGGTTGGCCAGGTAGTTGGCGAATCTCGTCTGGGTCAGGGCCTCCTCCACCCTTTTGCGCTGGCCTCGTTCCTTGTCCAACGATCGCATCGCCGCTTCCCGCAACCGACCCTGTTCCCGCTCCGCCTGGCGCGCTCGCACCGCCTGCCACGCACTGATGACAATCCCCAACACCAACACCACCGCCACCATCACGGCCGCCGCCACCATCGCCCGATTCCGCCTCACGAACTTCTCGACCCGGTAAGCCACACTGGGCGGCCGCGCCACCACCGGCAGGTTGTCCAAGTGCCGACGCACGTCCGCGGCCAGCCCGTTGGCCGTCTCGTACCGGCGCGTCCGATCCTTCTCCAAGCACTTCATGGCCACCCAGTCCAGATCCCCGCGCAGCATGTGAATCAACTTCGGCGGCTCGCACTGACGCAAATGCGCCACCGCCGTCAAATCGCCTCCCAACATCGTGCTCAGCCGTGTCGACGGCCTCGCGGGCTCTCGCTCTCGAATCGTCCGCCGCATCTCGTCCAACCCGACCGCCATCAATTCCTTGGCGTCAAACGGCGTCCGGCCGGTCAGCAACTCGTAGAGCAACACTCCCAACGCGTAGATGTCGCACCGCGTGTCGATGTCCAAACCGCTCATCTCGGCCTGCTCAGGACTCATGTAGGCGGGTGTGCCGATGAACTGTTGGAAGGCGGTGAACAGGGTCTTGTCGGTCAACCGCTGCTGCGTGGCCTTGGCGATGCCAAAGTCGATCACCTTGGGCACCGGCACCCCGTCGTGGAGCGTCACCATCACGTTGGACGGCTTGATGTCCCGATGGATGATCCCCTTCTGATGCGCGTGTTGAATGGCCTGGCAGACCTGGATGAACAGTTCCAATCGATCGGGCGTGGCCAGGCGGTTCCGATCGCAGTAATCGGTGATGCGGATGCCGTTGACCAACTCCATGACGAAGTAGGGCCGGCCGGTGGCGGTGGCGCCGGCGTCCAGGACCTTGGCGATATTGGGGTGATCCATCAGGGCCAGGGCCTGGCGCTCGGCCTCGAACCTCGCGATCACCTCGCGAGTGTCCATACCCAGCTTGACAATCTTGAGGGCAACCCGGCGGCGGACCGGCTGTTCTTGTTCGGCCATGTAAACCACGCCGCAACCGCCTTCGCCGATCTTCTGGAGGAGTTTGTAATAGCCGATGCCGGCGCCGAGGGATTCCTCTTTCGGAAGAACCGATTCGAGCGTTCCCGGCCCAACCGTGACGGTGTTGCGGTCGGCGCAATCCGCTTCCGCCTTGGCCGCAGTCCGGAGCAATCCTTCCACCTTCGCGCGAAGGGCGGCATCGCCATGGCAGGCCTCGCGCAGATCATTCTCCCGCTGGTCCGGCTCGGAAAGTTCCCGGGCCGCGTGGAAAATCGCGTCCAGTTTCCGTTCTTGATCGCTCATGTGCAAGATGCGGGTTTTCCAGTTCCACCCACGACGCGCCTTCTCCGGTTCACATTCGGAGGTAGACCTCATGCGCCAGCGCCGTCGACGGCAACGCGGGTCCGGCTCGTTCTCCGGGCCTTTTGTGGGCTGCCGGCCGTCGCACTTCCTTATAGACCCACGGCCACAACGGATGGGCGGCCTTCGGATCAGCAGGATCCATGGCGCTGAGCCATTGGGTCATCTCGCTGGGCACGGAGGCGAAGCTATCAAGGTGCCGTTGGGATGGCGAGCCTGTTGTGAACGGGTCCCTCTCCCCACGCCAATGCCGTTTTCTGCCGCAATAGGCGCGAGGAGGGGCTGGCCAGAGGCCGGGTGAGGGACCGTCCACTTTTCGACCAGAAACTTGCTGCCTCGCCAACTGCGCCGACTCCGAACCTGTCACCCTATCCCATGGGCCTGTCCCGCGGACTTCGAGGCTTGACTCTGCGCAAGGATTAGTCATTCTACCGGAAATCAGCCATCTTTCTTCTTATGAGACGTTTCCTTTGCAGTTTCCGGGGATGGGTCTTGACGGCGGCAGGGTTGTTTTGGGGGCTTACGTTGCAGGCGGCGTTGACGGTGTCAAACCTGTCCGAAACAACCGACGGCTATCCCTACGCGGTGAATTCCTCACTGTTTTGGGCGAGTTCCTTCACGACCGACAGCCAGGCCTACAACTTGGATAGCATCCAGTTGTCGATTCGATCGGCCGAGAGCCCTTCCGGAGGCCTGCAATTGAGCGTCTGGAGCGGGGCCACCGAGCCCGGCTCGTCCCTGGGTTTGTTGAGCGGGACGGACAATCCGAGCCCAGGCCTGAACTCCTATACGGCGAGCGGGATCAGCCTGGCGGCCAATACGCGTTACTGGATGGTCGTCAAGGTCACGTCCGGATCCGGCACCTACGGGTTCAACACCACCACCAGTCTCGCCCAATCCGGGAGCTGGACGATCGGGAACCAGCCGCTTCAGTACCTGGACATCGATGGGTATCGGACCTGGGTTGCCGTCGACGATCCCCATCAGTTTGCCGTCTACGCCACGCCGGTTCCCGAGCCGGCAGCCGTCATGGGCGTTACCAGCCTGGTCTTGGTGGGATACTCTCTGGCGCGACGGAAGTGGGGGGTGGCTCGGCGGCAGGTTTCGCGCTGAGCGGGTCCGCGCCGACCGGCGCCAGCCCCCAGGTTCCGGCGATCAGGGCGCCCTTCGCGCACGGCGGATTCGACCGGCGTGAGGGCCGGTGACGGCAGCCGATGCCCCCTCCGGTGGGCGGAATCGTCCGGCTCATCGCCGGTTCATCGTTAATTATCACCTCAGCAATTCTGCCCATGAATCGGTCCCACAGGCAGGAGGGTGGAGCGTCCTCGCGAGCCGTTCCGTGAGTAACGCAGCCCAGTTGCACCTGATCGCGCCCGCACAGGCGGCTCGTCGGGAGCATCGCCCCACCGCCCATGCAGGTTCAGCCCTAGACTCATGAACTTCGAATCCGCCCGAGCCGTGCTCGCCATCGGCCTTTCCATCGCCGCCCTCTGGCCGAGTCGGGAGGCCGTCCTTTCGGCCGCCGAACCGCCCTTGGGCGACCAGCATGCCATCCTGGCCGCGTTCAATGTCCTCAATCCAGCCGGCCTCTACGGCTCCACCGGCCTCGACGCCGCCGGCCTCCACTACGTCTACCCTCACTACGGCCTCAATAGCGTCTTCGTTGCCTCGCCTCCGGTGGCCGCCCCCAGGCATCCACGAACGGTCTTTGCCCGATTCGAAACGACGGTTACCGGACGCCGCCTGGTTATCCGCAACCTGAGCGACGGCCAGACCAACCGGGTGGAGGCAATCGACGGCTACAATCCCCAGTGGTTCCCGGACGGGCGACGTTTGTTCTACGAGACGCCGCCCGCCAACGGGTCGCCCGCGATGTGGTCGATCGAGGTCGAAACGGGCGTACGGCAACGCCTGTTCGGCCTGGGCCTGCAATACCACCCGCCGGGGGAACCCTCGGGCGCCGCCGTCCTGTCGTCGACCGGGGCCGAAGCGATCTACCTCAAGTTCGTGGCGGCCCGTCAGGTCCTGACCCCGTTTGTGGTGTCGCTGGAGGCCGCGAAGGAGCAGCCGGTCTTGATCGACTCGCCGTGCACGGTGGATGGGATACCCGTCTCGAGCGGCACCTTGGTCAGCAGTCCGGCCCCTCCCGCTACAGTCCGTCATATGCACTGGTCGCCGTGCGGCCGGCAGGTGGCGATGTTTGCCACGCTGCAGGCGCCCGGCACGGTCGGCCGCCAGGGCTTGATCATCGTCGATCTCGACGCCGAACCGGTGGGCATCACGTTCATCCAGGAAACCGCCAACCAGGCGCTGGATCATCTCGAGAACTTCTTCATCTCCCCGGACGGCGGCCGGGTCGTTTTCAACCAGACGGTGGACAACCGGGCGAGCGTCTTCGTGTCGCTCACCTACGAGTCGAAGTTGACTCCGCTGGGGCCAGGGCTGGTGGTGGCTGGTCAGGTCTCGAGGGAAGCCTGGCCGCTCAGCCCCTGGTCTCACGACGGCGCCCGTCTTCTTTATCAAGACCTCGACGACGGTTCCCTCTGGGCGATGCAACGAAGCGGGGGTGGAAGAACGCGTCTGACTCCCGAGGGGTTGACGAGTTCGCTGCAGATTCGGAGCGCCCAGTGGGTGGACTTAACGGCCCGCGCACCGTCCGACCTCGTCGTGACCGACGTGCGGCCGCAACAGGTGATCGAGGGGGCCTCTTTGGTGGTGGACAAGCCCATGATGGTCCGCGGGATGGTCCGGTTGGTCGGCCCCACCAACCGCATCGACCGCGTTCCGATGCGCCTGGAGACGGCGGGGGCGTCCTTCCTGGTCGAGGCCACGGTGATCAGACACCGCAGCGCCACCTATGTCCTGTCCCCCGACCAAGTGGCCGAGTTCGAACGGGTGAAGGACCGGCCGCTCCAACGCCGCCTGTTCTACGACCTGAAGGGCTTCACCAGCTTCAATTTCGTGCCCAAGGGTCTGAAGCCACGCTCGGCCGGCTCGATGACCTGGACGGTGACGCTCGATCCTCTGGCCCGGCTTTCGCTGGAGGAAGACGCCGACAAGACCAACAACGAGTTGACGGCGAGCCTTGCGGTGAAGGCGGCCCGGCAGCGGCGGTTTCTGATTCAGTTCCAGCCGGCGGTGACGTTCTTCGGGCCCAAGACCCACCAGTTCACGGATGCGCAGTTGCGGGCCAAGGCGAAAGCGTGGGCCGACTTCGTCCAGGCGACCTACCCGATCCCGGAGGTGCGGATGAGTTACATTCCGAGCACGATCACCATCGCGGGAGCGGCGGTGAGTCTTCGCACCGGCCTGGGCAGCCTGTCGGCCTTGCTGTGGAACCTGGATCGAACGGTCTACATCCTACCCACCGGCGCACTGGGCGAGATCGATGGGCTCTCTCGTCCCGGAGGGCACGGCGTGATTCTGGCCGAAAACGCCCCCGACTATGTCCTGGCCCATGAGGTGTTTCATACGCTGTCCGATGGGGTTGCCCACGACTCCGACGCGGCGCACCCTTCGGGGCCGGTGGCCGCCAACGGCTGGGATGTGGAGCAACGGGTGGAAGACCCGGACAACATCCGACGCGGACCGAAACTAAGCCTGTTTCCCCACGATCCGCTGGCCGACCTCAACCATTACTCCCTGATGCGCGAGACGACGGGCCTGGTGCGAACCTGGCTGACCCCCGGCCAATACCGGCACCTGCTGGATCGTTGGGTGACGGGAGGACAAGATCCTTGGCTGCTCGTGGCGCGGGGGGCGGTGCAGAGCGACGGACGTGCCGTCCTCTTGCCCGCCTACGCCACGGAAGGGTATCCGGAAGCCACCCAAACCGGACCGTTCACCCTCGAGACGGTGGACGCCGAGGGCGTTAGGCTGGATTCCGTGGACTTTACTCTCGACCTCGCCTCCGCCGAGCCCGGGGCGGAAACGAACTTCACCAAGGCCCTTCCGCTCGATCCACGCCTCGCCGCCCTCCGCCTGCTCCGCGATGGCGCCCTGCTCGCCCGGACGGACCGAACCCCGAATGCTCCCGTGGTCGAGGTGGCCCCGGTGGAAGACCTGGGGAATAGACGGATGCGCATTCGGTGGACGGCCACGGATGCGGACGGCGGCGACTTGTTCCATTGCCTTGGCTACTCGCACGACGGCGAATGCTGGTTGCCGCTGGCTTTCGACCTGCGCGAGTCGTCGCTGGAGGTTAACCTCGCCGATGCCCCCGGCGGGGCGGCGGCGCGGATTCGGGTGATGACCACCGACGGCCTGAACGCGACCATGGCCGAGTCACCTTCGTTCAGCGTGCCCCCCAAACCGCCGTCGGCCTTGATCGTGCAGGCCAGGCAGCTCGCCGACGCGGCGGGGCCACCTCGCTTCACCTTGAACGGATTTGCCTACGACCCGGAGGAAGGCATGCTGGCGGAATCGGCGTTAACCTGGACCTCGGACCGTGATGGCCTCCTGGGCACCGGGGAGCGCCTCGAATCGCCGCTCTCCCCGGGGAACCACACCCTCACCTTGAGGGCGGTGGACGCTGACGCAAACGTCGCGGAGATAAGCGTGCTCGTCGAGGCGCTGGTCCCCACCGGCGAGTCTCCCCAATTGGTCCATGCCCGGGTGTCGGCTGGGGGTCACCTCGAATTCGACCTCGTAGGCGGCCAACCCGGCTTGCGCTACCGCATCCAACGGGGCGACATCCTCGGCGACTGGACGGATTGGACGACCCTGGTGCGAACGCAATCCGTGATGCGTTTGTCCGACGAGGCCCCGCCGAATGCGCCGCGGCGCTTTTATCGGGCGCGGTGGCCTTGAACGGCTGGGGTTATGTAAACCCTTAGCCCCACGGATCGACGGGCGCGTGGCAAGGCCTGGCCTCGAGCCGGTTGCCCACGAAGTACCCGAATCCGCTCCGACGCCTGTTGGCGAAGTCGACCGGGGTTCCAGCAAGGCTTGGATCGACACCGTTCCAGATCGTGGGGAACGCGTCACCCACGTCGATGAGATCAATCTGGTAGACGAAGCCGTTGCCGTAGGTCTCGCGCACCAACACCCCGTCCGCGTAAACGGGCGTCAAGAAGCCCAAGGTAAGGTATTCCAATGTCCCATTCTGCGGGAGCGGAGCCCAAGCCGTCGCGATATCCCCGTACCCAAACGTATCGGGCACCTCCAGGGCTTGCGTCGCCGCCCAGGTTCCCGGCGACCATTGGCTCGCGAGCCGCCCAGGGCGTACGACTGGTCGGCTCGTCAGGAGCCTCGCCCCACCGACGCTGTCTGGAAACAGGTCCATGAGGTCAGGGGTGAGGGGTACGGTCATTTCAGGAGACAGAGCGAGAAGCCCTCGTCCAGCCGCAGCCCACCCAACAGAGCAGGGTCAGCAGAAGTACCGACCCGCCCTCCGGCACCGCTGGAATGCCGTTCGTGGTCGTGATCTCCAAGCCCCACCCCCGCACCCACCCCTCCTCGCCATTGGAAAGGTCGGCCACAAACAAGGTCCAGGCGCCGTTCGGGTCGAGGCCCTGAAACGAACTCAGCCAGGCCGTGCGGGGCGTCGTGTCCAGGACCGTCACGGGATCGGCCGCCCGCCCGTCCGGTTGCCAGCGGTGCTCGCCTTGGATCAGCGTGGCATAGCCGGGAATGGCCCGGTAGCCATGGAGATCGCCCAGGGCAGCGCTGTCGTCGAGTACGACGCTCATCCCGGCATCGGCATAGCCGAAGCCGTCACTGGCCGTGCGCCCAACGCGATTCAAGAGGACCGAGAACCCGGTGTCATGAGTCAGATAGGCGTAAAGATCTCCGTTCCAACCGCCGCCGAGGTCGAGCCAGACGTTCACATCGAGGATCGTGTTCTCCGCGATCCCGGTGAGAATGCGCGTGTCGGACCAGCCGGTGACGTTGCCGTCGGGGATCGCGCCGCCCTGGGCGAATCCGGTGGTCCATCGGGGACTGTATAGGTTGGCGTGCAGGGAGGCAGCGAGGCCGAGCAGGCAGGCCGGGACGAGGATCTTCTTCATGGCGGGCGGGAGGAGCGGGGTCTGGTTCATGGCGGTTGCGGCTGGGTCATTGAAGGATCGATGCGGTTGACGGGACGGCGCGGCCGGTCAGGAGCGCCGCCCCAACCGGCCTCTCAGTTCTGGATCAGGCGATAGGCGGCGAAGGGTTGCGGCGGGGCCGGGTCGGTGAAGGAGAACAACCCACGGGCCGGGATGACATGGGTGTCGAGGTCTTGCCAGACGGCGAAGTCCACGGTGCGCTGAACGCGGTAGGTGTAGCCCGGAATGCCGGCGAATTGGAGGGTGACGCCGCCGCCGCTGGTGTCGATGTTCTGGACCGATCCGCCCGGGTTCACAACGGTGACCGTGATGTGACCAGTGGCCGTCGTGCCCAGGGCGTTGGCGATGGTGTAGGAGAAGGTGTCCGGATTGTCATTGGCCGGCGTATAGAGCACATGGGTCGCACCGAGAACGACGGTCCCCCCCTGGCCGCTCGGCCCCACGCTGTGGAGGGCAAGCGGGTTCCCGCCAGGATCGCTGCACGAGGCAAGGAGGTCCGCGATTCCGATCTTCAGGGTCAGGCCCGGACCGCGGACGAAGGCCTGCGGCGGGGCGACCGGAGGCGGCGGCCCGACGGGTTCGACGAGGGCAAACGGAGACAGTGACGAGACCCGTCCGCAGATGCGGTTGTTGTCCGTATCCAACCCACCGGGAATGGTGACATCCACCCATTGGCCGCCCTCGTAATGCCAGAGCTGCAACAGGGCTTCATCTCCCACCGCCGACTCGTCGTAGTCGAAACAGACGTCGATCTCGCCCTCGAAGAAAGCCGTGGTGCTGAGGTCCCAGACCACGGGCGGGGTGCCGAACTGGAAGCCGGACGGCAACGCGGGCGGAGGGGAAACTGCCGTGGCGGTCGTGGTGCCGGCCGTGGTCACCTTGTCGAATGTCACGTGCACCGAGGGGGATGGATCGACGATGCTCGGCTCTCCGACGAGCGTGTTAATCGGGGGCAGAACGGTCAACTGAAACGTCGTGATCGCTCCGAGCGATTGCAGCGTATCGGAAGCCACAAGGTAGAGGACGTACCATCCAGGTGGCGTTGCCGCGCTTGCCGCAAGGGTTCCCGTAAACGCCTGAGTGCCATCTCCCTGGTGTTGAAAACCGGAACACGACCACTCGAGTCCGAACGGGAGGGGGTCGAGATTCGCGGTCCACAGCAACACCTCCCCTGAGTGCTGCTGCTGGTCCGTGGCGAAGACCGAAAAAGCGACTTCCTGGACAGGGCCACCCGCATACACCGTATAGGAGTGCTCGGTCCAGATTGAAAGTGCGCTTTGCCCAATTTGAATCAGCTTGGTGGCGGCGTTGTTGCCGGCAGCGTCGGCGAACGGGAGCGAGTCGCCGTCGGGATTGATTTCCACCTGGACGATGTGAGGTCCGGCTGGCAGTCCGATGGGGTTCTGATCCTGATCCTGGCTCACGCAGACGACTTGGGCGCCGCCGGCATCGAAATCCACTTGCGGGACGGCCAGCGTGGTCACGTGCCATCCGCTGGCGGTGGGCGTCAGCACGCGGACAGCAACGTCCAACGGGTCGAGATTCAGGTTGTCGCTGGCATCCCAGAAGTGGACATTGGCGGCGATGGAGAAGGAGTCGCTTGGCCCCGGGAAAATGCGCAGGGAACTGGAGCAATCGTTGCCCAGGAAAGCGATGTCTTCGGCAAAGAGATAGAGATCGCCCTGGGCCGCAGGGGAAGTGTCGGGCGCAGGGGTGTTATAGCCCCCCGAGCATTCAATGGTGATGGGGTCCGACGTCCCCGACAAGGTGCCGTCGAAGACCGTCACCGTGACCGTGTTGGCTCCGGGCGGCAGCGTCAGGCGTGGATTGAAATAGAAGGCGCCGGAGCGGTCGGTGCGAAACCCGCCGGCGGTTCCCAGCAGCGTGCCAGAGTTGTCCCGGGCCTCCACGGTCACTTCGCCGCAGATGACCGGCACGAAAGGCGCGCCACTGCCCCCGGTCCCGTAATAGGTGGCGCGACCGGAAACCCACTGAGTGGGGCCGCCACAGCCTCCCGCCTCGGCGGTGACGGCCAGCGTGGACGGATCGGGCGTTTCCACCGTCAACGCCCGCGTGGCCTGGTCGTTGGCCGTCGGCTGGCTCACCGTAGGTTCCAGCGACACCAATAGCGAGTAGGTGCCGGGGTATAACGACGGTACATGAGTAGACACCTCGGCCGAGCCGCCGCCGGAGAAGTTCGCGTATTCGGTAGTCTCAAGATAGGTCTCGAACTCGCCCGTGGTGCTGTTCTGTTTCCGGAGCGCAAGGTGCACCGGGACATCGCTCATTGCGCTTCCCGCGGATGTGTAATAGTGGATCGTAGTGTGGATAAAAAGCGTGCTGTGCTGTGGGGCCGGCAACGAGAGTGGCGTGACTGCATCACTTCCCCGGAACGTGATGTCCCCCGAGCAGACGTAGAGGTCCAGGCTCTCCGACGGGTAGCTGGGCGATGCACTTCCTGAGCTGCCTGACGATCCGCCATAATTGCAGTTAGGGATTTGCAGCGGGAGATTCTCGATCCCCAGCACGCTAAAATCCGTGGCCGTCACGGTGACCTCGGTGCCAGAAAAACCCTGGGGCAACGCGACATGCGTGCGGAACCGGCCCTCGTTGTCCGTGTGTCCTCCGGAAACAAGGAGTGCCCCGTCGAGGACGGCGGTCAGGGAGGCGCCCTGCATGGGGTAGTAGAGGAGCGTGGCGCCCGCCGAAAACACATAGCGGGCGCGCAGGTCGAGGACGGCGGCGGTGGAGTCGCAATTCGGCGTGACCGCGCCGGTGATCTCGACGAGCGCCGCGCTCCCGAACGGCATGCCCACCTGGAGCAGCGTCGAGGCGACGTTATTCTCAGATTTAAGTTCTGGATCCAGACTCGCCACCCGGGCGATTTGTGCTTTGATAAGATACCAACCCCTCGCCAAGCCCGCGGAAATGGGCAGTTCGGCCGTCGTGGTAGCGCCCGGCGCCAAACCGCCAATGGCCACGTCGCCCAGAGAAGCACTCTCTGCAAAGAATGACACAGTGGCGCCCGTGGTGGCCTGATTGCCAACATTCTTGATTCGGGCCGTGACAGTGAATCCCTCGCCGGCCCCCGGGAACACCGGACTGGAATCAGGCGTCACCGAGAGGCCACCATTCGAGAAGTGGAAGGTCAGATCCGGTCCCGCGCTACCACCCACCGGCGCGCCCACCGGCAACACGCGGGCGCTTCCGTCGGGGGCTTGAAGGGTGAGATTGCCGCTGAAATCCCCAGCCAGCGCGCCGGTCGTGTCGGCGTGCAGCGTCAACACCAACTCGTCGCTGGGGCAGATCGTGGCGGGCAACGCCGGCGAGACCACGGTGAGAGCCGGAGCGTTCGGGTCCATCGCGACGGGCGCGGACTGGATCACCGAGGGGCAGGCGCCGTCGTTGCGCAGAGTGACGGTGGTGGTGTGCACGCCGGTGTTGGGAGTGAGCGCGAACTGCAACTCACTGGGCTCGATCGCCACCCCCGTGAGCGCCGTGTCGGGCGTGATGGTGAGGGTGGCCGTGGCGGTGGCGGCGAGGCCGTGCGTGTCGGTGGCCGTCCAAATGACGGTCGCCGTGCCGGTGTTGCAGGGGCCGTTGAACGGGCCGATGGCCGGCTGGAGCGAGGGTGAGCCACAGTCATCGGTGGCGGCGGCGCTGGCCAGCCAGGCCGCGATGTCCGTTTGGCTGGCTGGGCCGCAGGCTAGCGTGAGGCTGCCGGGCACCGCGGTAAAGACCGGCGGCGTGGTGTCTTGCACGGTCACCGTGCGAGTGAGGGTCGTCGTCTGACCGCTCGAGTCGGTGGCGGAATAGGCGACGTGGTAAGTGCCGACGGTGCTGGGATCGACCGTGTCACCTCCGATGAGGACCGAAAGCACGCCGTCGCAGTCATCCGACGCGGTGGCGCCCGGTTCGGTGTAGGTGCCCGTGCAGGCTTCCACGACAACTGACGCGGAACCGTTCAGGAGGACCGTCGGTGGGGCGTCGGCGATCGAGAGTTGCGCCCCGAGGCTTTCCACGTCGCCGCAGGCATTGCTGACGCGCACCGAATACAGTCCGGCATGCGACGGCGACACGGAGGGGATGGTGAGGGTGTCGGCGGTTTCGCCGGAGAGATCGTTGCCGTCCTTGCGCCATTGGTAAGTCAGCGGCTCGGTCCCCGAGGCCTGGACGGTGAAGGATGCGGGTGAGGTGGGACAGACGGCCTGCGGTTGGGGGCTGGCGAGCACGCCCGGAGCGATGCACGGGGGCGTATTGCAGCCCAGACCATAGACCTCCAGCTCGTTTAGTCCCCCGCTTGCGCCGTAGAACGTCAGGACGTTGAACCGGACAAATCGGGCCGGTTGCGCCGGGAAGGAGAAGGATTCGAAGGGGATCGGGTCAAGGCCCCAAACGGAGGCCAGGGTCCCCGTGACCACCGGCGTGTAGCTCACCCCGTCCGTCGAGGTCTCGATGCTGAAACTCTGCGTGCCGCGGTCATTGTAGCCTCGGTTGCGGGTATTCTGCACCCGGATGGCGTCCACCTGATACACCGCGCCCAGATCCACCTGCGCCCAACCGCCCTGCCAATTAGGCGTCAGCCAGAAGGACCAATCGAAGCCGGTGCCGGTGTCGTTATAGCGGCCGTCGGTCAGGTTGTCGTAGGGGAAGACGTCACTACCGCCGTCGTAGTAACCCGACCCGGTCACCGGCTTGGCCTGGGACAGCAGGATGGAGGCGTCGACCGTGAGTTGGGCGGCGGCGCTGGTTTGCTGGCCGCAATCATTGCTGACGCGCACCGAGTATTGCCCGGCAGCCGACGGGGACACGGAGGCGATGGTGAGCGTGGAGGCGGTTTCACCGGGGATGTCGTTGCCGTCCTTGAGCCATTGGTAGGCCAGCGGAGCGGTGCCCGCGGCCTGGACGGTGAAGGTAACCGGCGATCCGGTGCAAGCCGCCTGCGGGCTGGGCGGTTGGGTCACGGTGGGAGGCTGGCAGACGCTCGCGCATTTGCCGGCGCTGCCGGCGTCGTAAATGGCCTGGATCTCGGCAGCGGTGAGCGCGCGGTCGAATACGGCCACCTCGTCGATCAGGCCGGCGAACCAATAGTCGCCGCTTGCCGCGTCGGAGTTGCCAATGGTGACGGGTGACGTGGAGGCGGATAATGCTGGCGATCCGGAACCCGTCTGAGTCCGAAGAGCCCCGTTCACGTAGATCTCGAATCCGCTCCCCGCGGTGATCACTGCGGCCACATGAGTCCACACGCCCGGTGCTACCAAGCCTGTCGCGGTGACGGCGTAGGAACTGCCGACGCCCGTTCCCTCGACGTGGACTTTGCCCCCGGAGGTAATCCACAGGCCGTAGCTTCGCCCGCCCGCGCCGCTCTTCGCCACGACGGCATTGTAGGCCCGGTCAAGAGATTGCGGGTTCACCCAGGCTTCCAGCGTCACCGCCGTGGTGGGGTTCAAGCCGGGGACATCCGCGATTTCGACCTGTTCATCCACGCCGTCGAAGCTGAAGGCCGTTCCCACCTTGCCCGGGGCGAACGCGGCGCCGTTTTGCAGCGTGCCGTGGTGGGATCCCACTGGGTCGCTGGCGTCGTTTTCGGCCCGCCACCAGGCGACGGCGTTCGGGGGGACCGGCGCACAGGATTGCGCGCAGACGTCCAGCGGTCCCAGGGTGGCGGCGGCCAGGGGTAAGAAGATGGATAAGAACAGCGAGGACACACGGCGCACGAGGGGGAGGCGGGGTTCAGCACAGGCGGCATCCCTGGGCGCGGCGTGGGCGAGAGGAATCATGGCGTTTGGCACTTATTGGGTCGTGGTTACGGAGGCCAGCGACGGGACGGCAGCCGTCTCACCACGCTAACCCGCATAAGATGCCAACGCTCCGGCGGTTTCTTTCAGAGAATCTACCGCTCTTGATACAGAAATGTGATGGGAGTCGACGCTAGCGCCCGGCGGGTGTTTCCGAGAGGCGCTGGCGGACGTGGGTCAGCCACTCCTGGTAGCCGGGGGAGGCACGCCATTGGTGGTAAGGCTGGCCCGGGCCGGTGCGGGCGGGGTCGGCGCCCACCTGCGCGAGGGCGGCTCCGCCCAGGGCGGCGAGACGGTCGCGTTCGTCGGGCATCAGGCTCAACGCGGATGCTTCGGCGGTTCGCGAGCGGTCGGCCAGGCGGTCGATTCGCGCGGTGAGGCCGAGAGCCGCCGCCGCGGAGTCCACCTCGGCGATCGCGGCGCCGGCCTGCCAGTCCTCAGGGCGGGTTATGGGTGGGTTGATGGCGGCATAGGACTTCACGTCATAGACATTCGAGCCGCCTTGCCAGCGGAGCAAGCGTTCGAGGGGAGCCTCCTGCGCCCGGTAAGCCCACAGCAGTTCGTCCACCGCGAAGAGGTTCTGGCTGGCCGTGACGAGGATGGGGTTATCGGGCCGTTCTCCGATGAGCGTGAGGAACCGCTTTCCCTGGAAGGTGCTGCGGTGGAGCGCCAGTTGGGCAGGAACCAGTCGCTGCCCACCCAGGGAAAGGAAGGAGCCGTGGGCGCGACAACTCTCCACCTCCAGACGGACGGTCTGGCCCGGGGCCAGCGGTTGGCCGGCCGTCCACTCGATGGCCAGGCCCGAGGGGCCGGCGAATTCGCAATGGCGCAAGCGAACGTCAGGGACATCAAGCAGGTGCAGGTTTTTGGGCCGGCGACGGGGGAAGGAGGCCGGGCTGTCGATCTCGAAGCGGCAATGGGCGGCCAGGAACGGCGCGCCCTCGACGACGATGCCGGCGCTCAGGCTGCCGGGTCCACCCCCGTCGCTGTCCGGGGGCCGCGGATGGGTGACCACGGTCAAGCCTTCGAGCACAAGGGGCGCGCGGGCGATCAGCAAGGCAGCGTTTCGATCGGCGGGGGTGAGCACCGGTTCGAACCCCGGGGCGGCGCGCAGGATGAGGGGTTGGCGAATGTCGAAGACCGTCTCGACGGCGTGCACGCCATTGAAGCGGCATTCGACGACGGCTGGGTTGGTGGCAGCGGCGAGGGCGGCCGCCAAAGTGGCGAACCCGCGCGCAGGCCCGTCGCCGAAGGCGGGTACGACAAAGAGGGCGTTGGGCGAAATTGCAGGCGACTCAGGCTTTAGGGGTTCGGCCGAAGAGGGATGACGCGGTATGAGGACGGCGAGCAAGGTGATGGTTAGGGCCAAGGCGAGAAGCCCGGCCAAGCGGGTCCATGGCCGCGGCTTGGGAGGTTCGGGCGGAGCGACCCGCGGATCGGGCATGGGCCAGCCGGTTACTGGGCCTTGCTGGGTCTGCGCCAGCCCCTGGGCCAGTTCCGCAGCGACTTCGGCGGCTGAGGGCGGCCGGCGGGCGGCCTCCTTGGCCATCAGGCGCTGGATGATCCGGGCCAGCCATTCCGGGATCCGGGGGTTCACGGTGTGGGCTGGAGGCGGCTCTTCCTCGCAGACACGCCGCAGGGCCGCAAGGGGCTTCGCCGCGCGGAAAGGCGAGACGCCCGTCGCCATCTGGTAGAGCACGCAGCCCAGGCCGAACAGGTCGGAGCGCGCATCCACGATTCCGTCGTTGGCTTGTTCCGGTGACATGTATTCGGGGGTGCCGGCGAGGTGGCCGGCATGGGTGAGCGAGGAGTCTCCCATCGCCCGGGCGAGACCGAAGTCCGTGATCTTGACGCGCTCGACGGCGTTCTCGAGCAGGATATTGCCGGGTTTGACATCGCGATGAATGAGTCCTTGCGCGTGGGCGGCGGCGAGGCCGGCGGCGGTTTGGGCGCCGATGCGGAGGATGTCCTCGAGGGGCAGCGGACCGGCAGCCTTCATCCGCTCGGCCAGCGTGGGACCGTCCACGAATTGCATGACGAGATAGGGCAGGCCGGCGCATGCATCCACGGCGTAGATGGGGACCACGTGTTCGTGGGCGACGGCGGCTGCGGCCCGGGCCTCGCGGATGAACCGGGCGCGAGGCAGGGGGCTGGCGGCGAGAGCGGGAGGCAGGAGCTTGAGGGCTACGATGCGGTCCAAGCCGGGGTCGTGCGCCTTGAGCACAATGCCCATCCCGCCGACCGCGACCACGGCGAGCACCTCGTAGGGCCCGAACCGGCCCAGAGCGCCGGGTTGCCCGGAGGGTTGGAGGAAGTCGAGCCGCGGGGGCGCGGCGAGTTCCGCGTCTCCTAGTTCGCCCCGGCTGGCCAGCGTCCGCATAGCGTTCTGGAGCGAGGGGGACGGGGGATTCGCGGCGGCTCCGGGTCGGCGGGCACACGCTTCCAGCCAGGGAGCTTCTCCCGCCAGGGTTTGGAGCCGTTCCTGACAGGCCGGACACTCCCCCAGGTGGGCCGCGAGTTCAGCCTCGACGGCCGAGGGTTGGCGTTCGCGCAGCACAGTGGCGAGGTGCTCGGTCGATGGGCATGCGGCCGGCATGTGGCTCGGTTCAATCGGGTAGATGAGCGATCGATTCGTCGGTGGCCGTCTCGATCAACTCCCGCAGTCGAGCCGTGACGCGGCTGCGGGCGATGTAAACAGCCCCGATGGAGATGCCTAACTGGGCGGCCACTTCTTTCACGGAAAGGGCGTCGATCGCGGTCCGCCGGAAGGCCTCCCACGTGCTGGGCTGGAATTCCCCGCGCGCGGTCTCCGTGGCCCAGTCGAAAACCCGTTGCCGGTAGTCTTCCTCCCAGCGCGGGTCCTCGTCCTGGGTCGCATTCTGGTCGACCCAGCGTTCGAGGGTTTCGCCGTCCACCGGTTCCGGCGCGCGGGTGCGCCGGGCCAGGAACTGGTGGAGGCGATGGCGGGTCGTTTGCAGGAGCCAGCCGCGAAACTTGCCGCGCGCACGGTCATACTGGAAGGCGGGCAACTGCTCCGAGGCGGTCCGCATAACCTCCTGGGCCACGTCCGCGGCGTCCGCCTCCTGGAGTCCCTGGCGCTGGCAATAGCCAAAAACCAGTGGCGTGTAGAGGTGGACGAATTCGCGCCAAGCTTCCGCGTCCTGGGTGTCGCGCAGGCGCAGGAACAAACTGGGCCGGGTTTGAGGCGCGGCGCTCATGAGGGTATCACACGGCTAGGGAGCAGCGCGCGCAGGCCCGCGGTGGCCGAAGACTGGCAGGGTTCGCGCATCGAACTCACCCTCAGCAGACGCCGTCAACAACAACCGACAACCTCCAAGGCGCGCGCGAAATCCTCCAGGAGATCGTCGATGTCCTCGACGCCCGCGGAGACACGGATCAGGCCGTCGCTGATCCCGGCGCGGGTGCGCTCTTCGCGGTTGAGCTTGCGATGGGAGGTCCGGCTGGGGACGCAGACGAGGCTCTCCACGCCGCCCAGGCTCAGAGCGGGCAGGACGAGCCGAAAGCCCGCCAGCACGGCGTCGACCTGGTCCGGATCGTGCAGTTCGAACGACAACATGCCGCCGAAGCCGCGCATTTGGCGGGCGGCCAGGGCGTGATCGGGATGGCAGGGCAGACCCGGGTAATGCACGGTTTCCACGGCAGGATACTTCACTAGGAACTCGGCAAGCTGCTGGGCGTTGGCGTTGTGCTGCTGGACCCGCAGGGCCAGCGTCTTCAGGCCGCGTTCAAGGAGAAAACAGGCGTGGGCGTCCAGCATGCCGCCATGGTTGACGGCAGCCTCTCGCGTCCGCTCGACGATGGCGGCGGAGGCGACGACCGCGCCGGCGTTCAGGTCGCTGTGGCCATTGAGATATTTCGTGCCGCTGTGGATGACGGCATCCAGGCCCAGGGCAAGCGGGTTCTGGTTGATCGGCGTGGCGAAGGTGTTGTCCACCACGGTGAGGATGCCGCGCTCGCGGCCGAGTTGGCCAACCGCCGCCAAGTCGATGAGCCGCAGCAGCGGGTTGGTGGGGGACTCGACGTAGAGCACCTTGGTTTCCGGCCGCAGACTGGAGGCGAACTCGTCCGCCGAGCGGGCGAACGAGACGGCGACCCCGAACCGGGTCAATTCCTGCACGAACTGCAGCGTGCCGCCGTAGAGGTCGGGCTGGAAGATCGCGTGGTCGCCCGGTTTGACGTGAGCGAACAGCAGGGTCGCGATCGCGGCCATGCCGGATCCGAAAACGACCGCCGCCTCGCCCCCTTCCAGCGCGGCGATCTTCCGCTCGAGCACGCGCTGGTTGGGGGTGTTGAAATAGCGCGGGTAGTAGTTCTCGCCGTCCGGGTTCGGGAAAGCGAAGGCGGTCGAGGGAAAGACCGGACTGCAGGCGCCGCCGGTGCGCTCGTCGTGGTGGGTGCCCGCATGGACGCAGAGGGTGGCGGGACGTCCCACGGGGAAGGCAGGAATCATGGCTAGGTTCAATCGAGGTGGTGGAATTCAGCGAGAGAGCAAGGCGGGCTGGCGTATTCCCGGCGTTCGTGGTCCGAGTCGGCGGCCGGGAGGGGTGAAGGGGGAAGTCTCGCCGCGCCCGCGACCGAGGTTTGGAGCGGCGGCGGGGTACGGCCTGGGAATTCCGGGTCAGCTAGGATCTCTTCGAGCACCTGCGCGGCTTCCGCGGGCTCGAAGTCCTCGTGCTGGCGTTTTTTCACGTGCCAATGGCTGAGGTCGTAGTGCCGGTCGACGCGCAGACCGTGGCGCGCAAGGATTCTCGCCGCGCAGTGCAGGGGGCATCCGTCCATGGCCACGATCGGGCGGCCGGACTTGGCCGTGCGCACCAGGCGTTCGACATCGCCCCCCACGCCGGCGATGCACGACATCTCTGCGACCTTTAGTCGGTCGAGTCGGACCGCAAGAAAGTTGGCCATCTGCGCGGCGCTGGAGGCGCCCGAGCACGAGTAGACCAAGGGGAGTTTCGCCTTCATCGGGGCATCAGAGGTCTTCCCGGGCCTGTGCGGCAGCTTCCGGGAACGGCACGGAATCGCTCAGCGGGGGCGGCGGCGAGGTCATCTCCCCGAGCGCACGCCGGAACGGAGACATGTCCTTGATCACGTCCCCGACCAGGCAATCGATCAGGCTGCGTCGCTGCTCCGGGAAACGGTTCACGAAGGCGCGAAAACTGAAGTGTGGATCGTAGAACGCGTGGATGAGCCAGCGCACGCTCTCCACGCCGTCCCACAAGGCCGGCTCGAACGCGCCCAACCGCGCGGCCGATGGGTCGTTGGCGGCGAGGGCGTCCTCGATGCACCCGGCGGCCATTTCTGCCGAGCCGAGGGCGAGGAAGAGGCCGGAGGAATAGATGGGATCGAGAAAAGCGCGCGCGTCGCCCAGCATGACCCAGCCGTCACCGCAGGTTTGCCGGTTGAGGTAGGCCAATTGGCGCAGGCCGCGCACGGGGCCGACGCGCTGGGCGACGGTCAACCGTTCGCCCAGCGGCGCGCAGCGCGCCACCTCGCGTTCGAAGACGGCCTCGGGGACGCCGCCGGCACCGAAGAGGTACTCCGGTTCGGCGACGATGCCGACGCTCACCATGTCGTCCGGCAGGGGGATGTACCAGAACCAGCCGCCGCCGCGGAGAAGGAACATGGTGGTCTCGCCCGCATCGATGCCCGGCAAGCGTTTGCCGCCGCGGTAATAGCCCCAGACAGAGGCCTTGCGCAGGCCCGGCACGTCGCCCTTGAGCTTGAGCTGCCGGCCGATGACCGTCGCCCGGCCCGAAGCGTCCGCCACCACGGAAGCGAACGCAGTCTGGGCGCCGCCGCCGTCGTTGAAGGCCACCCCGGTGGCGCGTCCCCCGTCGAACAAGACGCTTTCCACCGCCACGCCTTCGCGCACCTCCGCGCCGAGCGTACGAGCGTGGTCGAGCAACATGCGGTCGAATTGGGAGCGCTCGACCTGCCAGGTGCGCGCGCCGTCACCGGGGATGGTTTCGGAGAAATAAAACGGCGTGGCTTCGTGGCCGTCGGGAGAAACGAAGCGCACGCTGTGTTTCTCCGGGAACGCCGAAGCCTTCAGGTGGGGCAGGAATCCGAGCCGGTCAAGGATGCCGTGGGTGTGGGGCACGAGCGATTCCCCGATGTGGTAGCGAGGGAACCTGGATTGCTCGAGCACCAGACAACGCCGTCCGCGCTGGGCGAGAAAGCCAGCCAGGGCCGCGCCGGCCGGACCGCCGCCGATGACGGCGACGTCGTAAGAGTTCAAAGAAAACGAAGTCTGGATATTATTCATAGGGGCTCAGCGCGCGGTTGGTTTGAAAGGCGATCCGCCCGGGATGACTAATGCTGGTAATGTTGGAACAGGCTGGCGAGCACCAGGAGCTCGGGATGGGCCGCCGACAACTGCGGCAGCACCACGCGAATCCGCGAACGATAGGCCGCCAGTTTTTCCCGCAACGGACTCAAATCCTGGGCTCGGTCCCAGTGGAGTTTGTTCAAATCCAGAATCAAGCGGCTGCGACTGCGGGCCAGGGCCTCACCGATCCGATCCCCCAAACCCTCCGCATCCATGGTCGAAAGGACACCCTCCAGCCGCATCCAGACTTGTTGTTTCGCGTGCTGCAACTCGACCTGAATGGAGAAGTCCGGGGAGGTCACCTTGCGTTGGAATTCTTCCCAAATACCAAACCCATTCCAGTGTTCCTCGGGCAGGCGGTAGGTGGTGCGGATCAATCCAGGATGCTGGAACCAATTCATCTTGAGCGTCAGCGCCGTCCACAACGCGGCCCCCACCGCCAGCAGGGAAGTGCCGCGCTCCTTCAGCGTGGGCGACCCCAGTTCAGCCTGAACGCGCCGCTCCAGATCGCCGATCCATCGGCGGATGGCGGCGTTGGGGCCGAGCAGCCGTCCGGCCAGAAAGACCGGGTAGGCGGTGCGCAATTCCTTGGCGTAGTAATCCGCCTTTTGACGCAGCACGGGGTTCGAGGAGACCTTGAGCTTGCGGTAGCCCAACAGGCGCGCTTCCAGCACGCGATAGATGCTCGGCCCGAGCCGGTGAAAATCCTGTTCGAAACACCAACGCTGGATCTCTTCGATCTGCTCCGGCGTGAGGTTCGGATGCTTCATCATGGTCCGGAAGCCATCCGCGCGCCGATAGAACAGGTCCTGATCGGTGGTGTAAACATCGTGCAGGAGGTTCTCCTTGATGACGCGCTCGTGGAAGGGCGTGCCGGGCACGGGACCGTAGATCAGGAACTGCGCCAAGGCCGGCTTGGCCTGCATCAGGCCGTCGAGCTCCTGCGCCACCACGTCCGGGGTTTGATAATCGAAGCCCACGATCATGGAGGCCAGCACGGTGATGCCGTGCTCGCGAAATTCGGTGAGAATCTCGGCGGCTGGACGGCCCTGTTGCTTGGCGTAATTGGAGCGCGTTCCCTCGTAGCCAATCCAAAAACCGTCGATGCCCATCTCCAGAATCTCCTCCACGGTGTATTGGCTGATGGCCTTGATGCTGGAAAAGGCAAAGATCGAGGGCTTCCTCCCGCCCTGGAGCACGCAGTCGCGGAATTCCATGGCCCGCTTCTTGTTGAGCAGGAAATCCTCGTCCAGGATCAGGAACACCAACCGGGGATCGAGGTCGAGATAACGTTGGACCACGGCGTAAATATCCTGGCCGCCGGGCAACAGCTTGATGTGTTTGCGCGAAAAGAAATGGGACGTGCAACAGAAGTCGCAGCCGTTCGGGCAGCCGAGCCCGGCGAAGATTTTCCCGGTGCCGGAAACCTTGATGCCAAACAGTCTCAGCCAACTCACAATCAGCGGATGTTTGTACGGCATCGGGATCGGCGGTTCGCCCAGCAACCGACGGAAGAAGGCCACGCCTTCCTCGCGGCAGATGTAATCGCCGTAGGGCTTGAGCACCTCGTCCTTGAGCACCGTGCCATAACCGCCCAGGACGATTTTGCTCTGCGGCGAATACTGGCGGATCAGCGCGACGGCCTCCTTCATCTTGTGCATGACCGCCATCAGGAACGAGATCCCCACGTAGTCGTAGCCCTTCTTGAGTTCTCGGATCAGTTCCTTTTTGGACGGGTACTGCAATACGACCGTGGGCGCATCCAGGTTTTCCGCGATGTATTCAAGACCGAAATGGATGTTGACCGTGCGCGGGCTGAAGATGCCCTGGGCGCGGAGCACCTGCCGGTAGAGGAGTTCATAGCCGACCGACGGCGCGTCGCCGTATTCCGGCCCGAGCGGACGACATACGCTGGTGAGTAGGACAGTTTTGCTCATGAGTTTGTTGGCGACCGTTGGTTATGCGCTGATCCCACCAGAGCCGCCCACCGCTGGAATACGGGGCGGCCAATCGCTTGCAGCCTCGGCAAGTGCTGCACCACGCCGTCGAGCACCTGGCGTTCGGTCAACCCGGCCTCGCGCAGTTCACGCTGGAACGACCGTGTCATCCACCCGATGATTTCCTCGGTGACCTCCAGGTGAAAGAGCAGCCCGTAGGCGCAGTCGCCATAGCGAAAAGCCTGATGCTCCGTCAGTTTGGACCACGCGAGCGGCTTCGCGGCGCGCGGCAGTTCAAACACGTCGCCGTGCCAGTGATACGCGAAAAAAGACTCTGCCTGGCCTTGCCATAGCGCGTCGTGGGCCGCCGCCCTGGCCAGCGTGACCGAGTGCCAGCCGATTTCCTTTCGGCTGCCGCGCGTGACCGGCGCGTCGAGCGCGGCGGCCAGGAGTTGACTCCCCAGGCAGACGCCCAGGATGGGACGGTTTTCGCTTAACGCGTCCTGCAGCAGCCGAATCTCCTGGCGCAAAAAAGGATACTCAGCCTGCTCATACACCCCCATCGGCCCGCCCATCACCACCAACCCGGCCCGTCGACCGATGCGTCGCGGAACCAGATCCCCCTTGAATGGACGGATGAAGTCGATGGAAACATCGGCGGCCTGGAGGGCATCCACGATCAAGCCAGGCGTCTCGCCTCGCGCGTGTTGAACGACATAAACCCTCGCCTTCGACATGCTGGTTCAGTCTGGGGGCCGGGGAGACTAATGCATTGATTTAGATCAAGGAAAGCCCCGCAAGCGGTGTTCGAACGTTCTTTCCGAAAGCTCACGGTTCACGGCCATCACGGCGCCATGCGCTTCGACGGTCCATCGCTCCTACGCAACCTCACACGGGACGAGAGAGCCATCTCGGCGCGCGGTTAATGCGCGACCTGAATATCCACTGCCTGAAGCCCTGGAGCCAAGGGCCCGGCAGCTTGCCTCGGACCGATGAGGCGCACATCGCCCCCAGAATGGCACCGCGCGCACACGCCTCGTCGATCTGAGGCAACGGCCCGTTAGGCTTTCCGGGAGGGGGCAGGCAGGAGCAGGCTGGCGACCGTGCTGAGCAGGAAGAGGGCAACGGCGGCAGCGTTGCCAACCGCGCCCCATGGGCGGGCGGCGGGCCAGGGGACGAGGTCGCTGAGCAGCCGAAGGAGAACCGATGAGTGAAGGAGCACAAGGGGCACGTAGGCGACGGGCCGATAGTGCACGGGCAGCCCGAGAACAGCGGGGAAGATGACCGGGGCGTGGCCGAAGATCATGGAGAAGACAAATCCGACGAAGAAAGCGTGAAGGGCAGCATCGTAGAGCAGGCCGCTGGACTGAGGCCACGTGGATCCGATGAGGGTGGCGGCGACCAGCAACCACAGGTAGCCGGTGAGAAGGCAGATGGCCATGAACCGGGGAAGTCCCGGGTGGTGGAGGGTGCGGCGGGCGATGTCGAAGCGGGCCAGCCAGCCGCCCAAGGCAAGGAGGGCGACGCCAACGAGCCACCCGCTGGCCTGGGGCCAAATGCCGCCGGTCGTGAGGCCGGCGGCGAGAAGCGACAGGGCGCCCAAAAGCCAGGGCCGGGCGACGGGCGAGGGTCGTTGGAAGCGGGTAAGTTCGATGCGTTCGCCAACGATGGTGAGGAGGAGGAAGGCCAGCCACCAGAGGACGACCTGAGGGATTTCTTTCCCGGAGATCCAGAGGACGTTGCCCGTGAACCAGGCCAAAGCTCCGAGGCCCATGACGACGTTGGCGAGGGAGGTTTGAAGCTGGAGGATGCGGGCCGAGATGGCGATGAAGCCGCCGCTGCCGGCGGTAAGGAGCCAACGGGGCCAAGGATCGAGGAGGCCGCTGGCGAGGGCGGCGGCGCCGATGCCGTTGACGAGGGGGACGAGGTAGGTCCACAGGGCGCGGAGGCCGACGGCGCGTTCAAGGCTGATGAGGGTGCCAAGGAAACCGCACGCCATGAGGGGGCCGTGGAAACTGAGCCAGTTGGCGTGTTCCGCGGGCATAGGAACGGCCATGGGCAGGCGCTGCAGTCCACCCCACATGCCGGAGACGAGGCTGCTCATGCCCAGAATGAGGAGTGATGCTCGTCCAAGGCGGGCGAGCGGCGAGAGGGGCGTGACGGAAACGGGTTCTTTTTTTGCCATGGATCCTGCGCGGGCCTGGGTCCGGTGCATCCGAGCCGCGATCAGGATGAGCGGATGGAGGCTCTCCAGGCAATTCTTTCGTTCCCACCGGCGAGACTGGCACCCAGTCGGTCTATCCTGGCGCAGCCATTATCATTGTGAAATGTGGATGACCCCTCAGCCGGCCTCCGGCCACCCATGAACCGACCGTTCAAGGTCCCCACGCGCGTCGGAACGTCCGACTTGGAAGCTCCCCGTGAACCGGTCGCACTGGCCGCATGGTGGGGCGAGCGTCCTCGCGAGCCGGACGGTGAGTACTCCAATCCAGTCCACCCCCTTGATGGCCGCACAGACGGCCCGGCGGGAGCCTCGCCCCACCTGCCTTTCGATCACGCCTTTCTCGGCGGGGTTCGAGCTATCAAAAACCTCGCAGACGAAAGGCACAGGAAACCCAACGCCCAGCCGGCCGTCGTCCCTCCTGTCTCCGGGACTGACACAGAACTGCCCTCGGTTGTGATCTGCAATCCCCAACCTTCGATCGTCGACACTTCGCCGTTGGATAGATCAGCCACAAAGAGCGTCCAGGCGCCGTTCGGATCGAGACCCTGGAAGGAACTAAGCCAGGCCGTGCGCGACGTGGTGTCCAGCACGGTGACCGGATTCGCGTTCCGGCCGTCCGGTTGCCAGGGATGGTTGCCCTGGATCAGGGGGGGGTAGCCGGCGACGCCCTGGTAGCCGTGGATGTCGCCCAAGAGAGCGGAATCGTCGAGCACGACGCTCAAACCGGCGTCGCCATAGCCGAAGCCATCGCCGGCGGTGCGCCCCGGCCGATTCAGCAGCACCGAGAACCCCGTGTCGTGCGTGAGGTAGGCGTAAAGGTCGCCGTTCCAGCCGCCCGTGAAATCGAGCCAGACGTTCAGGTCGAGAATCGAGTTCTCGGCAATCCCCGAGACGATGCGCGTATCAGACCAACCCGTCACGTTGCCGTCGCGGATGACCCCGCCGTTGGCAAAGCCGGTCGTGAATTGGGGGTTGTACGAGTTGGCGTGGAGCGAGCTGGCAAGGCCGAGCAGACAGGTCAAGACGAGGGGTTTCTTCATGGTGGGCGGGAGGCGAAGGGGTTTCTTCATGGCCGTTTCGAGTGGCTGTTCATGGGTCAATCTGGTCGACGGTCACGGCCCCGTCACCGCCGTGCCCTCCTTGGTAACCTTGCGCACTTAAGCGGCCCTCTCCCCCGGCCGCGCGGATGACTCCTCCGTTGTTCATGGTGCCGGCGTGCAGGACGATGATGCGGCCGCCCCCGGAGCTCCCGCCCGCGAACACATACTCGCCTCCTTGGGATCCCTCACTCGTAATCTTTCCCTGTGCCCCGATGCTGAGGTTGCCGCGAACCATGAGGACAAGCAACCCGCCGGTCCCACTCTCCGCAGGCCAACCGGCCCAGTGACTGTAACCGCCAGGGTTGCCAGCTCCGCCTCCCGGTGCATCATCCTGTCCGCACCAGCCACCATTGGCCGCGCCGCCAGGGCCACCGAAAGGATGTCCGGCTTCTCCGACGCCTTGACAATGGGCACTTCCGCCGCCGGAGCCACCCGAGTAGCAGGAACCGGCAGAGCCGCCACCGCCCCAACCGTCGTTTGAGGTGCCGGATCCCCCTCCGCCAGTGCCATCCAAAGCGGTTGACCCGCTGTACCCATGAGGCCCATTGCACGGTGGCGCACCCCCCCCCCCCCCCCCGGCGCCCCCGTCCACCCATGCCGTAGACGGGGCACCCCCGTGATGCCCCGACCCCCTACAACCAAACCCCCCCCCCCCCCC
>CAZVRY010000009.1:0-5200 GCA_964629545.1 uncultured Verrucomicrobiota bacterium
CGGATGGTAAACCCGCCCACCCGAAAGCGTCGGGTTGCTCGCAAACGTCACCGACACCGTCGACGCAATGATCCCGGACACGCCACCGGCCGCGTCCGGTCCGCCGAACACCTCGCCTCCGTCCACAACCCCCCGCCTGAACCCACCCTCCGCCGCCTCGGCTACCGCTACGTCCTCGTCGATAGCGAACATGTCGAGGCCGTCACCCCCATGCGCTGGGAAGACCTCCGCTACCGATCCCACCTCGCCCGCCCTCACCTCCACGAGGCCCACTGGCGCCTCCTCCGCGCCCAAACCAGTCGCCACTTCTTCTGGGGCGACGCCTGGATCCCCCGCTGCCACTACGACCTCGACCAGGCCTGGACCCACCTCAATCAATGTTAAACCTCGATCCCCGTTCGCGGTTCGCGGAGCAGCCTCCCGGACATGGTCATTGGGATTTGGTCATTATTGATGAGTGCATAAGTAGGCAGACACAGGATGGCTCCCCTCTCCCTTTCGCCCTCTCCCCAACCCCGTTCCATCGCTTCGCTTTCAAGGGTTGGGGAGAGGGATGGGGTGAGGGGTGTATGCTTACTTCTGCACTGATGAATAAGACCTGAAGCCCCCCCTACCTTGGGCCCCACTGCCTCACTGCCTCACTGCCCCACTGCCCCACTGACTTACTGACTTACTGACTTACTGGCTTACTGACCTACTGACCTACTGACCTACTGACCTACTGACTTACTGACCTACTGACCTACTGACCTTCCCCCCTTGCCCCTGCCCCGGGGCATCCCCGGGTTGTCGGTGGCGGGGGCGAAACGCCGCCATCCTCAGATGACGACGAAATCGGTTCTGACCGAGAAGTTGTCGAATGCGCTTGGCCCTTGGCGCGTGAGGGTCCCGAATTGTCCATCGGTAACCGACGCGTTGAACACAAACCCGACCAGCGTTTGCCCGTCCACCGAAACACTCACGGTCGTCCCCTTGAGGCTCACCGAGAGCTGGTGTTGGGCCCCGGGCGTTAACGCCACCGGCGCAGTCGCATCCGTCACCCAACCCCGATCGGTGCGATGCCCGATCAGGACCCTGTCCCCCCCGACATCGAGCAGGACGAACTTGAAGCGGTCTTCAGCGTAAAGGTCAAAGACCACCCCTGCCTGGGTCAAAGTGCTTAACTCGGCGTCCAGGAGGAGCAGGGAGGTTGCGGACAGGTTCAGGTTGATCGCGCTGTAGCCGTAACCCGCTCCGGCGCTGGAACTGCCTTGGTAAACGCCGGCCGCGACGGACCATGACCCTGCGGCGCCCGCCGTGAAGCGATCCGCCACCCCATCGCCGAAGTCCTCCGTCTCCTGGAAACGGATCAACCGCGGCAGAATCTGAACCGCCACGTTATCGATCCGACCGATCGAATTGTTGGAGCCAATTCCAACCATCCCCGTGTTCAGCCCGAAACTCATGCCGTCGATCACCCTTGGGGCATAGGCATGGCTGAATACTGCGGCGTTATCTACCACCAACGTCGCGGTCACCCCGTTCACCGCCAGCAGCAGGTTGTAGTCGGTGTTGCTCTTGACCTGGATATTCCGTTGCACGTCGATGACCCAACCGCTGCTGTCGCGATGACCCATCTCCATCTTGTTCGTCGAAACGTTGATCCCCACAAACTTGAAATCCGTTGGGCTCTGATAGTCGAAGATCAGGTAGGCGTTCGCCTTGTAACCAGCCGTCGGCTTCCACGTGTTGACCGTCGCCCGAACCTCGTAATAACCCGGCAAGAACTCGTCCACGTAAAACACGCTGACCGCATCACCCCCAAGCACCTCCGGCGCCACCTCGTACCGTCCCCCAGTCACCGTCCACGTGCCGCTGTCAGGCGCAAACCCGCTCGCCGTCCCCTGATTGAAGTCGGCCGACCGCAGCACATCCCGCCGCCCGCCCGGAATGTTCCCAGGCTGAGGATCGTCGGGAGCCCCGGTCTGGTCCTGCCACGCCGGATCCTGCTGCTTCACCAACCCCAACTCGCCCTCCGGTTCCCCATTGCGCACAGGATCGGCGCCGGTGTCCGCCGCCCGCGTCGGATCCGCCCCGTCGCTCTTGGACAGCGCGTAAAGGAACTCCATGAGCGCGGGCTGCAGGCTGCGGCTCACGGTGGCCATGCCGAACGGCGCAAAGGGCACAAGGTAACTGTTGAACTCGCCCGCCCAGTCGATCAACCGGTCACCCCCCGTGTTCGCAATGAGAATGTCACGGCCCGCGCCGCCGTAGGCCCGATCCTCGTAGGACGCGTCCGTATCCGGCACGTTGTTCGCCCAAGGATCCGCAGTGGCAACCGTGGTGTCGTGATCATCATCCGCGTTCATCAGATCATCCCCCCAGCCGCCGTAAAGGTTGTCGCGGCCCGTACCGCCCACCAGCCAGTCATTCCCCAAATCCCCGAAGAGCACGTCGTCGCCATCCGTCGTCTTCTGCGGACTAGAGCCCGACCGGCCATCCACGGGCGCGCCCACATCGTTGGCGGCGAAGTTGAGCAGGAACGGATACAGCGGCGTGCCGGCGGCGACCGTCTGCGGATCCAGGAAGACCCCGACGCCATGCGCCGCCAGGGGACCCTGCACATACACCTTGCGTAGCGGATCGTATTCGCTGTAGGCCGCAAACTCCGCCGACCGCTCGGTCGAGCCCCAGCCCATCGCGTCTCCAGGATTAAACGGCCGCCCGTAATACTCCGGCAACGCCTCGGCTCCCGAAATCCCGTCGTCGCCCGCCCCGCCGTGCAGGAAGTCACTGCCCAAACCACCGAAGATCACGTCGTCGGCATACGCCGGATCGAAGAGCGGATCCTGCCCGCCCACCGCCGGGTCGACATTGAACGGGGCCAGATTCACCGCCTTCTTCATCGCGTTGGCCACATCGATCACTGCCGTTTGCATGTTGCCCGGCGTCTTGATGCTCACATTGACCGCCGACAGCTTCGCGATGCCGTAGAGCGGTTCACCGTAAATCGTGCTGTTCCGGCTCGTGTAAATCCGGCCGTCGTCGCCCACCACCCCGTCGCTGCCCGTCCCGCCCGAGATCCAGTCGTTCCCCCAGCCGCCAACGAGATCGTCGTCCTGCCCCTCCCCGAACAGCACGTCGGCGCCCACCATCCCGTAAATCTGGTCGTCTCCCGATTCGCCATGGATCTCATCAGCGGCGCCGTTGTCCTGCCAAGCCGCACCGTCGAAATCGGGACCCCCTTCCGTATAATCGATCAACTCGACCCCGCGCACGATGATCCGGAGCGACGTGCTGTAGTCCGAGCCGTTCACCTCGTAGTTGTAGGCCAGGAAGCCCTGGAAGGTCGCGATGCCCGTTGCCCCCGTGCCCACGGCACCGTTGACGCCCACCAATCGATAGATATTGGCGTTATCACCCGCGATCACGTCCGCATCGCGTGCATGCACCTGCGCCGCAATCTCGCTGTCCCCATAGTGATTCCGCGCCAGGTCAGTGCCCGCCCCACCGAAAATCAAGTCCGTGCCGTCCGGTCGTTGCGTCTCCGCCCCGTTCAATCCGCCATAGAGGGTCGAGCTTCCGCCCACGATGTCGTCCTGCCCCAAGTTCCCGAAGATCACATCGTCGCCCCCGTTGCCCTCAATGTAGTCCTCGCCATCCGTAACCAACTCGATCGACGGCTGAATCTCAAGCAGCACCGTCGGATCCCAGGCGCCAGACGACCGGCGCGCGAACACATCCGCCGGCGGCGCCGCGTTCGGCACAATTTGACCCGCCCCGTCGATCACGTCCGTCCGCATCTCCCCGTCACCCATGATGATGTCGTTCCCCAGTTGCCCGAAGATCACGTCATGATCAGGACCGCCCGCAATGTAGTCGTGCCCATGCGTGTGCGGCGCCGGCGTGTCCTGGTGGTCGAAAATCACGATGGTTCGAGCCTCGACCCCGCGAGGATTCAACTGCGAGACCGGAGACACCAACACGGCCCCATCCAACCCCAAGCTCACCGCGTTCGGAGTGTTCAACGTATCCCCGTAGATCACCGTGCCCGCGAGGACTCGTAGGTGCGGGTTCAAGGCGTCGCCCCGGCGCAGAATACTCGCGTTATCGCCGGCAATCGCATCGTGGTCAGTCTCACTCGCGAACAGGTCCACATTGCCAGGATCGGAACCACCATCGATCCGATCATTGCCATCATGGCCGCCTGCCACGTTATGGCCGCCAATCAGGTCGTCGTCGTCGTTGCCGCCATAGATGCGATCGTCCCCTTGCTCACCGAGGATGATGTCCTCTCCATCCTCACCGAAGATGATGTCCGCCCCAGTCTCCGCAATGTCCGTCGTATGCCAGGCATCCACTTGGTCGGTTAACCCATTCACCCCATAAGCCCCCACATCGATGGACGTGAACTCGAACGGATCTTGCAACCCACTCAATCCTGCCAACTGCGGCAACCCCGCGTAGTCAGTCCCGCCCGACAGCGGCAACGCACGCGCGATCACCCCGCCGAAAATGGTAGTGCCGTTCACCGTATGGTTCAGAGCCTCCACCTTGCCGTGGTCCCCAAACACCAGGTCATTGCCGGCCCCCGCCCGGATCCGGTCGTCTGCGGTTCCGCCAAACATGAAGTCGTAACCCGCCCCGCTGGTAAGCGTGTCGTTGCCACCTTGATTCGGATCGGTCGTGGACATGCGGTCGATGTCCATCGGGTTGGTATCGTCGGCCGGACGGCTCGCATAACCCCGACCGCTATCGGCCGCCGTCCAGTCGATAAACCCATTGTCTCCAAAAACGATGTTGTCGCTGTCGCGCCGGTGGTTCGCGTCCACTACCAACCGGTCGTAGTTCTCGCCCAGATTCGCCACGACCGTGTCACCCATCACGCCGCCGAAGATGATGTCCTTGCCCAAACCCGTCGTAATCGTGTCGTCTCCCCCAATCTCAGGAGCGACCGTCCGCACCAAGCCAAACGTCATCGGTTGGGTGCTAAAGTTCGGCTGGTTCGCCGCCGCCCCAAGGATCTCCCCACTATCCCCGAACACCAGGTTGTTGCCGTGACCGGCCCGGATCGTATCACCTTCGAACCCGAAGAGACTGTAGGTCGGAGGCAACGTGGTGATGCCCGCTACGCGCACATCGTCCACGACCTCGCCATCCTCACCGCCGATCACGATGTCGTCCCCATCCCCCGTCGTAATCTGGTCGCTCCCGCCATGGT
>CAZVRY010000009.1:5300-50405 GCA_964629545.1 uncultured Verrucomicrobiota bacterium
TGTCCGAACCCCCAATCAACGATTCGATCGTCTCCACCAGACCCAGCGTCATCGGCTGCGTCCCAAAGTTCGCCCCGCCCTGCGCCGCCGCCGTCACCTGCCCGTGGTCGCCAAAGATCAGGTTCGCCCCGTGGCCAGCCACAATCACGTCCCCGTCCGTCCCCGCGCTCACCACCGTGCGCGCCACCGTCACCACGCCCTCGATGATCGTATCCACCACGATCTCGCCGTCCTCGCCACCGATCACGATGTCGTCCCCATCCCCCGTCGTAATCTGGTCGCTCCCGCCATGGTCAGGATCCGTGCTGAAGATCCGGTCGATGTCCAGCGGGTTCACGTCGTCGCCCGGCAGACTCCCACCCACCGCCGTCGCCGACGCATACACCCGCGTCGCATCCGCCGCCGTCCAGTCGATGTAGCCGCTGTCGCCCAGCACGATGTTGTTCGCATCCGCCCCGCGCCCGCCCGCGTACTCCCCACCGTTGGCCACGATCACGTCCTCATCGATCCCGCCCAGGATGATGTCCCGCCCCACGCCCGTCGTAATCGTGTCCGAACCCCCAATCAACGATTCGATCGTCTCCACCAGACCCAGCGTCATCGGGAGCGTGCCAAAGTTCGGGGCATCCACGCTGGCGGCCGTGATTTGTCCGTTGTCACCGAAAACAAGGTTGTTGCCGTCGCCAGCGTCAATGATGTCCCCATCCGTCAAATCGCTGTCCACAGTCCGCACGATGTTGCCCGGGCTGGTAAAGGTGCCATTCCTTACGATCTCGCCATCCTCGCCGCCCAGGATGATGTCGTCGCCGGACCCAGCGGTGAGGAAGTCGTTTCCACCATGGTCGGGATCGGTGCTGAAGATCCGGTCGATGTCGGTGCGGTCGTTGTCGTCGATGACGTAATCGATATATCCGCTATCGCCGAAGATGATGTTGTGGCCCTCGCCCGCATGAATCTGGTCGCGATTGATCCCGCCAAACACGATGTCGTTGCCGTCTCGCGTGTGGATGACATCGTCGCCTCCCACCAGGGAGTCGACTGTGAACATACGCACCGGCTCGCGAATGACGCCCTCCGTCCGGTCGCCCGGACCACCACCGCCTAGAACGGTGACCAGTAAGCTATCGTCGTCGTAGTACCAAACCCGGCCACGGTCACCGAAGACGATGTCACTGGCCGAACCGCTGATGATCGTATCGTTCCCCTGACCGCCAAAGATTACCAGGGGCAGGGTCGACTCGAAGGCGTCGCCCGGGGTGGCGCTGAAGGCCAGGATGGTGTCGTTGTCGGTGAACACAATCGGCGGGTAGTCGAACCGTGTCACCGTTTCCTGGGCCGTAGCCAGATACTGGTGGTAGGGCCCTTGGGCGTTGAGAACGAAGAATCCGTCGCTGTCGTCGGCTCCGTTGGCCTCGCTGCGGTCGAGGTCGATGCGCACGAGGTCGTCGCCCAAGCCCGTGTTGAGGGTCGTGATCGTGCGGATGCCGGCGCGGTCGTGGGTGCCGTCAATCCTGATGGTGTCGTTGCCGAAGCCGCTCCACACCGTCACCCCATCCGCGAAGTTCCCAGCGGCCCCGTCCGCGCGGAAGGTGATGATGCCGGGAGCGAGGCCGAGGAGGTAGATTTCGCTCGTGACCAGCGCGGCACCGCTCAAGCTGTGCTGCGCCTCGGGGCGTGCGGCGGCGGCAACGAACCGGTCGGTGATGAGCACATCCCCATCCCCCACCGTCGACGACTCGTCGCTGATCATCAGGAGGTGCCGCCCGGTGCCGGCGTCGAGGTGCAGCGTCCCCACCACGTCGTGCACATGGCCCCGCAGGAAGTCCGTCGTCTCCTCCAATCCTTGTGCCGCCTTCGACGACACATAGACCCGCTCGTCCCCGGCCCCCAGGCTCAGCGTGGTCAGCGCCGAGGTGCCCTGCACGTTGAACACGTCGTCCCCGGCGCCCAGGCTGAGGTTGAGGCGGTTGATCCCGTAGTAGTTGATCCCTTCCGTCCGCGTCGCGACCTGGGCCAATCCCAACTCGACCGTGGCCCCCGCCGTGCTGCCCGGCGCCCGCGTCAGGACGTAACTCGCACTGAACGTGTTCCCCGCCAGGTTCTCCACGAACAAGACATGACCCTCGGTCCGAGCGGAAAACTCCGGCCGGCCAAAGGTGTTGACCGCCAGCGCCAACCCGGCCGCCACGTCCGCCGGCGCGTCCCCAGTCTGCACCGTGTAGGCATACTGGGTCACCGTGCCGTTGTTCAACACCAGGATCCAATGATCCCCCGCCACCGGCAGCCCCGCCGGCGTCACCTGCAGGCTGCTCGTAAACGCCGCCCCCGACAGGCTCGTCAACACCAGCACATCCTTGCTCGCCGACGCCACAAAGCCCGGCAACAGCGCCGACCCGTGCACCTGCGCCGCCAGCGCCGCCGCAATCTGCGCCGTCGTCTGCACGGTCAGCGGGGTGGCCGGATCCCCGTCCGCATCCACCATCGCCACGGTGTGGCTGAACGCCGCCGTGGTCCCCCCCAGCACGACCTGCACGGTCCACACCTCGCCTGCCACCGGACGCCCACTCAGGTCGAGGGTCGTGCTGCGGGCCACCCCGGTCGTCACCACCCCCGCCCCGGAACCCAGGATGGGCGTGATGGTCAACGCGGTCTCGAAGCCGGCCCCGGCGAGGTTGACGATCGCCAAGGTCGCCCCTTCCGCGACCGTCCGGAACCCGGCGCCCGCGCGCAGGTTGATCTCCGCCGCCAGCGCCGTCGCGAGGGCGGCCACGGTCTGGCCCGCCCCCACCGTCTGGCCGAACGACACGGTGTTGCCGCCCAGGGTCAACCGGATGGCCCACACCTCGCCCACGACCGGGGTGCCGCCCAACTGCACCGTGGCCGTCGTGGCCGTCGCCGGATCCACCAGCGCGCCGCCGCTGCTGACACCACTGAACGTGATCGAGGCCTCGCGCCCCACCCCCTGCAACGCGCTCGTGTCGATGTCGTGGATCCCCAGCGTCCGGTGCGCCCCTTGGAACGTAACCTGGAAGACGGCGCCATGCTTGGCCACCGCCACATTGTCCGTGTACGGCCGCGCCGGGTTGCGCGTCGCCTGGTCGAAGGCCGGATCCACATCCACCGTCGCCCCGTCCGGATTGAGCAGCCGGCTCAACGCCTTGAACAGCTCGACCGCGGTCGCGTTGTAGGGGATCGCCTCCGTCCACACCTCCGCCAACTCGCCCTCCGCATTCGCCAGCAGGAAGCTCAGCCGGAACGTGCCGCCCGTCGCAAACCGCAGGTTGACCGTCTGCACGCGGTTCAAATCATTGCTCAAGGCCCCATCCCGCAAGGTCTCGATGATCACGTCCGCCGAGGCGTTCGCGCTCGCAATCAAGCCGGTCTCGACGCGCGCCTCGCCCCAGCGGATCTGGTCGAAATCAATCCCACCCTGGTCGCCCGTGAACGTCACCGTGTAGAGGACGTTCCCCACGCCCTCCGTCGCCTCCACCACGATGCCCTCGAACCCATAAAGGACCCGCAAACTCTGCGCGAACTCGGACGCGGTCAGCCCAAAGGCGACCGTGGTAAAGGCCTGGCCCGCCGAACGCGTCACACCCTGAGCCTCCGCCGTCACCGCAAAGCTCGCACCCAACCGGTTCACCACCACCAGCGTGTTCCCATCCGCCCAGGCCGCGAAATCCGCCGCCGCCCCATCCGCTTCGATCAAGGCCGCAAACTGCGCCGCCACTTGCCCCACCGTCGGCGACCCCGCAATCACCACTTCGTAGAACCGGTCGTCCAACGTCAGCACCCACCGCTCGCCGTCCACCGGGGTCCCGGTGAACCGCACCGTGGTCGTGCGGGCCGTGGTGTCGTCGACCAACCCGAACTGCGGCGGGGCGCTCTGCACCGCCAACTGCAGCGGCCGGCCCGTGCGGTCGGTCACGATAAGCGTCACGCCCTCGTGAGTAGCCACCAACCCCGCCTCTGTGCCCGCGTTCACCGCCGCCGCCAAACCAGCCGCAATGTCCGCCAACGAATCGCCCAGCCCGACCACATAAACGTAGGTCCCCGTCACCTCCCCCACGGTCAACACCACCGTCCAGACTGCGTCAACCCGCGGGGTCCCGCCCAACGCGGCCACTTGTGAGGTCGTTTCCACCGCGCCCACCGCAGCGGCCCCCGAGGCTGGCCGGACCGGCTCGATCCCTGTCGTCGCCTCGAAGCCGGCGCCGCTGAGATCGACGATGATCAACTGGGCGCCCTCGCTGGTGGCGAGGAACTGCGCCGGCGCGATGGCCTTGATGCTGGCCGCCAATGCCGCCGCGATCTCCTCCAGGGTCTCCACCGTCAACGGCGTCGCGTCGTTCCCGTCCGCATCCACCATCGCCACCGTGTGCGTCACCACCGTGGCGGTGCTGCCCGTCCGCAGCGTGATCGACCACACCTCCCCTTCGGCCGGGGTGCCGCCCAGGGTGACGGTCGCGCCCACGGCCGGCGGCGACGTGACATTCACCGCGGTGGTGCCATCGGCCAACTGGACATCATAGGCGAGGCCGAAGGCGACGCCGTGGCCGCTGATCACCAGCACCGTCTCGCCTTCCGCGGTCGCCAGGAAGCCCGCCGGGGCCGAAGCATTGAAGGCGCTGACCAGGTTCGCGGCCAATTCCGAGAGCGTTTCAGCCAAGCCGCCCGAGGCCGTGACCTTGTGGCTGTAGGCGGAGATCTCGTTCCCCACCGTCAACAGTAGATACCACGTCTCGCCCTCGATGGGGGTGCCCCCGAGTTGGGCCAGGGCCGTCACCGGCGCGACCGGATTCACCGTCCCCTGGCCCGCCGGCTGAATGCTGAAGGTCGGCGTGAACGCGCCCCCGCCCCGTCGCACGATCGAGAGGGTGTCGCCATCCGCCACCGCCGTGAAGAGAACCGGCGTCGCCAAGGTGACCGCGCCGCCCGCCGACGCGCCGGCACTGACGACCAGCACCTTCCCCGTCCGAGACGCCACGAACAGGGCGGCTCCGTCCGCCTCCGCCTTGAAGTCCGCCTGCGCAGCGCCCGGCAGGGCCGCCGCCGCGGCGAGATTGATCGAATCCGCCCAGGTCGCCGCAATCTCCGCCAGGGTGTCCACCGTCCCGTCCACCGCCACCGCGAAGGCCACCCCGTTCAGGGTCACGGTCCAGGTTGCGCCCGGCAACACCGTCCCGCCCAACTGCACCACCGCGCTCCAGTCGTCGGCATTGACCGCCGCCGCCAGCAGGGCGGCAAGGTCGCTGGTCGTGCTCACCACCCCAGGATCATCCGCCGGGCTCGGCGTCGGCCCGACCAGCACGGCATAGCTGCGCGAGCCAAGGGTCAAGCTCCACACTTCACCCAGGTGCGGGGTGCCGCTCAGGGTGGCCGTGCGCGCCACGGTGGTGGTGTCGATGGTGGACGCATTGGCCGGCGTCGAGGTCACGCTCACCGTGAACGCCACCCCATCCACCCGACCCAGCACCAGCACCTCACCCTCGGCCGCTGCGGTGTAGCCGCCGCTGTGGTCAGCGTTCACCAGCGCCGCAAACGCCGCGGCCAGATCGGCCCGCGTCTCACCCGAGGTCACCTCGTGGGTGTAAGCCAACACCCCGGCGAGCGTCAGCGTCCAACGCTGACCGTCAATCGGCGTGCCGCCCAGGGTGGCCGTGACAATCGAAGGCTGCGCCGGCGAGTTGAGTTGGTAGCCGTCGATCGGCTCGATCGAGGTGGCCAGCAGGAAACTCCCGGCCGCCTCGACGATCGTCAACACCGCGCCGCGCGCCAGCGCCGTGACGGAGGACGGCGCCGAAGCGTTGATGGCCGCCGCGAGAGCGCTCGCCACGTCGGCCAGGCTCCCGCTGCTCGGAACCACCGGGAAGAGCAGCGAATAGCCAATCCCCGTCAGGCCGACAAACCAGGTGTCGCCAGGCTCCGCCGACCCCACCAACGCCAGAACCGACGCATCCGCGCTGGCCCCCGCACTCAACGCAATGCCCGGCTGCGCGCCCGTCACCGTAAAGTCCGCCGCCACGACCGCGTTGGGCGTGGACGGGCTGTTCAGGACGAACACCGTGGTGGTTGCGCCCGGGAGCACCACCAGGCCGGCCGCCACCGGCGACGCATCCCCGTCCACCGCCGCCGCCAGGGCGGCCGCGATCTCGGCCAACGTGTCCGTCACCCCGTCCACCACCACGTTATACGTGCGCACCACCGCCGGTTGACCCGGGGTGCCGGTCGGGAACGACAACCGCAAGCTCCAGATCTCGCCCGCCGCCGGCGTCCCGCGTGCCGTAAAGGCCAACCCCCGGAACGCGCCCGCCGCGCTCGTGCCCAAGGTCGCCCCAGCCCCGGGAGCCGGGGTGATGGTGCCGGCCAGCGTGAAGACACGCCCATTCGTGTTCACCACCGCCAACCGCGCCCCATCCGCCACTGCCACAAACCCAACCCCAGGCGCCTCGGCATTGATCGCGCCGGCCAACGCCGCGCTGATCTCGGCCAGCGTGTCCACCACCCCATCCACCGTCACACTGAAGATGCGCGTCTCCGCCACCCCGCCCAACACCGCGGCCGGGAAGGTGAGCTGGACGGTCCACGTCTCGCCGGCCGCCGCCGCCCCGCCCAAGGACAACGTCGCCGCCGCCGCGATGTCCAACCGCCCGTTGGGCACGATGGCGATGCTGCCGCCGATCGGTTGCCCGCTGGCGTTGCTCACGGTCAGGACATTCGCCTTCGCCATGGCCGAGAATCCTGCGGGGGCGGCGCCGTTGATGACCGCCGCCAGCCCCGCGGCGATCTCCGCGAGCGTGTCCACCGAGCCGTCCGCATCGCTCACGACGTAACTGTAGACCGTGGTCACGCCCTCGGAGGTGAGGGATGCCTTCCAGAGGTCGCCCGCCCGTGCCGTCCCCACCAGGGCCGCACTGGCGGTGGACACGTAAGCCGCGGCCCGGATCGTGAACGTCCCACTGGTCGGCGTGGCCGCCGGCGTGATCGCAAACGCGGTCGTAAAGACCTCCGCCGCGGCGTTCGCAATGGTCAGCTTCTCGCCCTGCGCCGTAGCCGCGAACTGGCCGCCCGCCAGGTTGATGGCCGACGCCAGGCTCGAAGCGATGGTCGCCACCGAGTCGCTCGCGGCCGCCACGTGCTGATAGGAGGTGCCGTTCACCGTGGCCGTCCAAACCTCGCCTGCCACCACCCCTCCGCCCAGCGTGATGGTCGCCGTCACCGGAGCTAACACGAACCCGTTGACCCCTTGAACCGTGACCACCGGCGCCGAACTCAAGGCCCCCGCGGTGCGCTTGACCACGATGACACTCGTCCCGCTCGCCAGCGCGGTATACTCCGCCGCCGCCGCATCCGCGTTCACGGCCGCGGCCAACGCCGCCGCCACGTCCACGGTCGATTGCCCCTCCGTCACCGTGTGGTCGTAGCTCAACGCCCCGCCCATGCTCAGGGTCCAAATCTCGCCCGGACTCGCCATCCCCACCAGTTTCACCGCCGCCCGGTTGCTCGAAGCCACCGTGCCGACCGTGGCCGACCCGTCCGCAGCGCCGCCCAGTGGCACGATGCTCGTCGCGATCCCAAAGGCGCCATTCGCCCGGTTGACCACGACCAGGACGTTGTTCTCCGCCGTGGCGGAAAACGCCGCCAACGGCACCGACGCGTTGATCCTATCGGCCAGGGCGCGCGCGATCTGGGCCAGCGTGTCCACGCTGCCGATCGCGACCACGCCGTCGGTCGCCGGCCGCACCACGGTCATCGTGCCCACCGGCTCCCCGGCCACCGCCACCACCGCCGTGCCGAGGCTGTAATCGGCGCTCGCCTGGTGCCGAATGAGAACGGTCTCACCCGCGGCCGTCGCCACGAAGCTCGGCAACGCATCGATCACGGCCGCCAACGCCGCCGCGATGTCGGCGAGCGTATCCAGCGAGCCGCCCGTCTCTTCGACCTCATAGGCGTACTCCACCCCGTTCAGGAGAATCTTCCACCACTGACCCGCCACCGGCTCGCCCGCCAAGGTCACCCGATCCGGCGCGCGCGCCACGTCCGCCGCCGTCGTGAACAGCGCGACCGGATCCTGCGTGTTCTTGATCCGCACCGTCGCGCCGTCCGCCGTCGCCACAAAGTCCGCCGCGTCAGGGTCGGCGTTCAGGCTCTGCGCCAACGCCGCCGCGATCTCCGGCAACTCATCCACCACCGTGCTCACCCCGCCAAGGTCCACGGTCTCACCCACGGTCACCGCATAGGTCGTGGCCGCCGAGCCGTTCAACACCACCGTCCACACCTCGCCCGCCTTCGGCGTCCCCAACAGCGTCAACAACGTCCCCGTCAACCCCACCCGGAACGTCACCGAGGTCGCACTCCCGCCGCTCGGCGTGATCGTCACCTGCCACAAATCGTTCAGCAGCGGCCGGCCGCTCAACGTCACCACCGCCGCCGTCCCGGGAACCGCCGTCGCGGGGGCCGTCGCCGTGGCCACCGCTACGGACGGAGTGAAGGCCCCGCCCGTCCGATTGACCAAGAACAGCGATCCGTCCTCCGCCGTGGCGGTGAAGCTGGCCACATTGCCGTCGGCGTTGACCGCCTCGGCGAAGACCCGCGCGATCTGAGCCAGCGTCAGGACCGGCACCGGGCCGGCTCCGAAGTCATAGAGATCCCCAATGGTCACCGCATAACTGCGGCCCGCCGACGTCAGCGTCCAGGTCTCCCCGCTCACCGGCGTCCCACTCAGATCGACCCGCGCGCTCCGTGCCACCGCCCCCTCGAAGCCGATCGTCCCCGCCGGACGGCCATCGATCCGCGCCACCGCAAACTGCGTCGCAAACGACGTCCCCGCCCGCTGCACCACCACCAGGCCGTTCCCCGCCGCCACGGCCGTGAACTCGACGCCCCCGGCGGCATTGATGTCGGCTGCCAGCAGGCTGGCCACCACCGCCAGCGAGTCCAGCGCGCCATCCGTCCCCAGCACCGCAAGCGCGCCCTGCGACGCCCCGCCCACCGGCACAATCTGGCCTGTGAGCCGGAACATGCGCTCCGCCGGCACCGCCGCGACGTTGCTCAACTCGAGGGCCGCCCCGTCCGCCGACGCCACAAAGTCCTGAGCAGCCGCGGCCGGGTCCGCGTTCAACGCCGTGGCCAGCACGTGGGCGATGTCGGCCAAGGTGTCCGTCGCCGTCACCGTGTGCTGATAGCTGAGGACCTGGCCCAAGTAATTCGTCAGCATCAGGCTCCAGATCTCGCCGGCGACAGGTTGGCCCGCCAAACCGATGGTCATGGTCGATCCCACCACCCCGACCCGATGCTCGTGCACCGTCGAAGTCCCGTCATCCAACCGCAGCCTCCACAACTCTCCCAGGACCGGCGTGCCGGTGAAATTGACCACCGCGGTGGCCGGGCTGCCGGCGTCCACCTGGAACGTCGCCGCCGTCGCAGCCGGGAGCAGGAGCTGGAAGGTCGGCGCGAACGACGCCCCCTCCAAATGCGTGATCGTCAGGGCCGCGCCTTCCGCGTGCGCCACAAACGCGGCCGGCGCTCCCGTGTTGATCACCTCGGCCAACCCCGCCGCGATGTCCGCCAGCGTGTCGCCCGGCTGCACCAGGTAACCGTGCAGGCTCGTGGTCGAACCGATCGTGAGCGCTACTCGCCACACCTGATCCGCCAACGCCGTTCCCCCGAGCACCGCCCCCGTCGAACGAGCCAGACCTGCGTTCACCGTCGCGCTCGCAGTCGCCTCGCGATCCACCAGGGTCACGCTCGCAACCGTCGAGAACGGCGTGGCCCCAAGGTCCACCAGCACCACCACCGCCCCCTCCGCATAGGCGGTGAAGGCATCCCCGGCCGGCGCGGCCAGGGCCGCCGCCAAGGCCAACGCCACGTCCGCCAGCGTCTCCAACGCCCCGTCCGTCGCGAACACGCTCACCTCGCCCAACGTCGCCGCCCCGGCCGGCCCAATCGCATACGTCAAACGGAACGTCGCGCTCGAAATCGACGCGATGGTCAGCCCGACGCCACTCGCCGTCGCCGCCAGGTCAGCCGCATCCGGGTCGCTGCTAATCAACTGCGCCAGCGCGGCGGCAATGTCCGCCAAGGTCTCGCCGCTGGCCACCGTGTGGGCAAAGGTCGTGGCCAGGCTGTCGTTCACGCTGACCGTCCACACCTCGCCCGCAACCGGCGCGCCGCCCAGCACCAGCGTCACCGTCGAAGCCTGCACGCCCACCCGATGGCTGAAGACGCTCGTGGCCCCGCCCTCCGGGGTCACTGCGATGGTCCAGAGGTCGCCCAGCCGCGTGCTGCCGCTCAACGCCACCGTGCTGGTAGCCGTGGCGCTGCCCGTGGCCAAGCTCCCGGGAACCCCGCCGGCCGCCAACAGGATCCCGAACGCCGTGCTAAAGACCCCACCGGTCCGCTTGATGATCACCAGCGTGCCCGCCTTGCTCCCGGCCGTGAATTCCGCCGCCCCCGCGTCCGCATTAATCGCCTGGGCCAACACCGCCGCCACCTCGGCGATCGTGTCGATCACCGTCGGCACCCCCTGCAAGGTCTGCGTGCTGCCGATCACGACGCTGTAGGACGTCCCCTCCACCGCCACCGTCCACGTGTCCCCAGGCATCGGCGTCCCCGTCAGCACCACCGAGGTCGCCGAC
Organism: uncultured Verrucomicrobiota bacterium; assembly: GCA_964629545.1. Classification (GTDB taxonomy): domain Bacteria; phylum Verrucomicrobiota; class Verrucomicrobiia; order Limisphaerales; family CAZVRY01; genus CAZVRY01. The sequence continues at coordinate 15,938 of CAZVRY010000009.1, forward strand.
GCCCCCGTCACCGCCACATACGGCTGGATGTCGAAGGTCACGAAGAAGAAGCCCGCCTGACCCCTCACGATCTCCACCTGGCTGCCCAAGGCCGTGGCCGTGTAGCCCGAGGCGCCCAAGGCGGTGTTGATCGAAGCGGCCAGCGATGCCGCGATCGCGGACAACGTCTGGCCCGCCATCACCGCGTGCGAGAAGGTGCGGATGCGCCCGCCGATGAGCAGGTTCACGTTCCAGATCTCATTGGCCGAGGCCGCGCCCTGCAAGGTGACCGTCGCCGTCGAACCATCCTGCGTGATGCTGGCGGACCCGCCGATCGAGCCCACCGCCGGGACCACACTCAAGGTGGTCGTGAACGCGTCGCCCGCCAGGTTCGTCACCAACACCAGGTTGCCCTCGGCCCCCACCGTGTAGCTCGGCGCTCCCGCGTCGGCGTTGGCCGCCGCTGCCAGCGCGGTCGCAATCTCCGGCAGGGTGTCAATGGCCCCGCCCACCACCACCTCGTAGACCCGGCCCGCGATCGTCAACTTCCAGACATCGCCCGGCAGCGGCGTCGCCCCCAGGGTCAGCAAGGTCGTCCGCGGCGTCGTCGCGTCAATGTGATCGTCGCTGATCAGCAGCCGATAGGTCCCCGAAGCCGCCTGCACATAGATGGTCTGGACTTCGGAGACGGTCGGCATGTCGAGCCCGATCAGGGTGTTCCCCGTGAGGATGCCGCCGTTCGAGGAGAGGTCCCCCTGGTCATTGACGTTCAGCACATCCCCGGCCTGGACCTCGTAGGCGAAGCTGTTGGGGGTCGCGCCCACCAGGGTGTTGATCGTCCAGATCTCCCCGCCCGCCGGGGCGCCCGCGAAGGTGAAGGTGACGCTGTTGACGCCCGACGACGAGGTCACGATCGCCTGGGTGCCCGCCGCGCCCGCGGCCGTGATGGTCATCGAGGCCGAGAAGGCCGCGGCGTTGGTCAGCGTGATCGACGCCCCGCTCGCCGTCGCCGTGAAGCTGCTCCCGCTGGTATTGATCCGATACGCCAGGGCGGCCGCGATCTGGGCCAGCGTGTCGGAGATCTCCCCGCCGCCATTCACGGTCAGGAGCCCGTTCACCTGGTCGACCAGGTGGGCGGCGTTCCCCACGTTCACCGTGTCCGCCCCGCCTTCGGTTCGGATGGTGGTGTGGCCACCCAAGGTCAGCACATCCACGCGATCGTTCCCCGCGCCCGTGTTCAGGTTGGTCGCGCCTGCGTGGGTCGAGAGGATCGTGAAGTGGTCGTGGCCGGTGCCGAGCTGGATGTTCAAGGTCTCGATCCCGAAGTAGGTGATCCCGCCCGGCAACTCCCGCCCGCTGATCACCACATCGCCCCCCATGCCCAACCCGGTCAGGGTCGAATCGGTGAGGACCCCCGTGTCGTTCGACGGACTGTTGCCATGGTAGACGTGAATCACGTCCACCTGCTCCGACTCGTCCACGCGCAGGTTCAGGTTCACCGGGCCGTAGTAGTACTTGTTGCCCACCACCGGTTGCTTCGTGCGCTCGGTCTCGACGATCGACACCGTCCCGACCGGCGTCACCTGGACGCGGGTGGTGAAGCCCGCGCCGGTCCGATTCACCAGGAGGAGCGTCGCGCCGTCCGAGGTGGCGGTGAAGGCCGCCCGGGCCTGGTCATTGACCAAACGGGCCAAGGCCTCCGCCACCTCCGCCAGCGACTGGCCAGCGGTCACCACGTGGCTTAGCGTGCTCAGGCTCTCGCCCTCATCGAGCACCACGGTCCAGACCTCCCCAGCCACCGGCTGCGCCAGCACCGGCGAGCCCGGCGCCGGCGTCCCCAGCAGCGTCACCGTCGTCGTGGTCCCGCCCGCCGCCAGGTTCGCCGCATTCAACAGCGTGAAGGCCGCCCCGCCGCGATGCACCACCACCAGCCGAATCGTCCCGCCGGCATCCTCCACCGTCGCCGTGAATTGCAGGTCGGCCTCCGCATTGATGGCCGCCGCCAAGCCGCGGGCAATATCCCGATGCGAGGTCGGCCCGCCCGGACCATCGACACTCGTCACCGTATAGGTGTGCAGACTGGTGACCCCATCGACGACCAGCAACACCGACCAGACCTGGTCCTTGGCCATGGCCCCGGTCACGGTCGCGCTGCGCGCGGCGGCGGCGGTCGGGGTGAGGGTCACCAGGGCGGGAGCCGGATCGCCCGCCGGCTGGAGCGTCACCGCGAGGTCCAAGGCCGCATTCGTCCGATCCACCACCAACAAGACGCTGCCTTCGCTCAGCGCGGTGAGCTGCGGGGCCGCCGACTCGGCACCGAGGTTGATCAACTGGGCCAACTCCGCCGCGATGTCCACCAGACTGTCGCCCAGTTTCACCGTGTACGGGTAGGTGGTCGCCGCCAGGTTGTTCACCTTCACCGTCCACACATCACCCACCGCCGGCGTCCCGCTGAGCGCCACCCGCCGCGCCGTCCCCACCACCGACCCCGGCCCCACCTGGGTCGCCGCCGGCGTAATGCTCAACGTCGCGCTAAACGCCCCCGCCGGCCGGCGGATCACCACCAGGGCATCCACCTCGGCCACCGCCACAAAGGCGGATCCCGAGGCGTTGATCGCGGACGCCAGCGCGCCCACCACATCCTCGAGGGTGTCATTCTCGGCCGCGACATAGGCGAACGCCCGACCAGGCAAGGTCAGCGTCCAGGTCTCGCCCGGGACCGGCACCCCGTCGAAGTCGATCGACACGCTGCTGGCGCTGGTCCCGCTCACCGTCGCCAAGGCCCCGGTGTTGGCGTTCGCCGCGCGCACCGCCACATTCAGGCTCAAGGCCGCCCCACCGGTCCGCGCGATCACCAGGGCCGCGCCCTCCGTCCTCGCCACCAGCGCGAAGCCCGCCCCGTTCAGGGCCGCCGTCAAGGCCTGGGCGACATCCTCCAGCGTGTCCCCTTCGCCCACCGTGTAATGCAGCGTCAGGCTCGACCCCTGGGTCACCGTCAGCGACCACACTTCCCGCGCCGCCGGCGCGCCGGTCAGGGTCAGGATGCTCGTCGCATTCGGCGTCGCCTCGAGGGTCACACTGCCGCCCGCGAGCGGACTCCCCGCCGCGGGGACGACCGCCCCGAAGGGAACGTAGGGCGCGCCCGCCCGGCTGACCACGATCACGCTGTTCCCGGAGGCGAGTGCGCTGAACTGGCCCGCCACCACATCCGCGTTCACCGCCGCCGCCAGCGCCTGCGCGATGTCGGCCACCGTCTGGCCCGCGGTCGCCGTGTGGGCGAACGTGCGCGTGACCGGCTGGGCCACGTTGTTGATCGTCCGCAGGAAGGTCAGTTGGAGATAGTAGGTCTCGCCGGCCTCCGGCGTGCCGCCCACCGTCCACGTGGTCGTGTGCGCGGTCGTGTCCGCGCTCTGGCCGCCCACCGGCGTCACCGCCGGGCCGCCCGTGATCGCGAAGCTGGCGCTCTCCGTGTTGGCCGCCGCGTTGACCAGGAGCAAGGCCACGCCGTTGCTGCTGGCCGTCAGGTTCGCCAGCCCTGAGGCGTTCACCTTCTCGGCCAGCGATTGCGCGATAAACTCCAGGCTGTCGCCGATCGCGACCTGGTGACTGAAGATCTGGGCGCTGCCGCCCACCACCACGGTCAGCCTCCAGAACTCGCCGGGGTTCGGCTGCCCGCTCAGGATCACCGAACTGCTGATCTCGGCCGCCCACGGCGACTGGAAGGTGACCGTGTAGCCGTTCACGATGGGGAGGAAGTCCGGATCCATCGCATCCGCCAACTGATGAGTCAGCGTGCTGATGGTGTCCCCGGACTGGACCACATAGCTGTTCGTGTCGGTCACACTGCCGGCTGCACTGCTCAGGAGGTTCAACGTCCAGGTCTCCCCCGCCACCACGGACAGCACCTCCAGCGCCGCCTCCGTCCATTCCGTCTGGTTCAGGATCTGATGGAAATCCTGGGTCGGACGGCCGCTGATCAACACGTTGCCCAAGCCGCCCACGTTCGCCGACACCTTGAAGGACGACCCCGTCAGGGACCGGACGCGGATCTTGCTGTTGCCCACGATGTCGACAAAGGCCTCGGCCGCATAGAGGGTGCTGGCCACCGGGTGGGCATTGATCGCCGCCGCCAGTTGCCGCCCAATCTTCGACAAGGCCCGGCTGTCCGCCGTCACCGCCACGCTGAACACCGTCCCGCCCACGTTCAACGACCACGTCTCGCCCTGCACGGCGGTGCCGGTCAGGCTCACCACGGTCTCGGTCCAGCTCAGGTTCGAATTCGTCACGACGCCGTTGGCCTGCTCGGGCGTGCCGCTGAACCGCACCCGATTGCCCAAGCCGGCCAGCGCGACGCCCGAGATCGACAGGTTGATATCGAAGGGCTCGTCGTCCCCGAACGACAGCAGTTCGTCGGAGACCGACTTCACGTCCAGGAAGGTGCTGATCGCGGGGCCGTTGAGGAAGGTGAACTCGAAGGGGAAGTCGTTCATCCGCGGATCGAACCCAGGCCGCTCGCCGATCAAGGCGTTAAAGTGGAAGGACTCGCGGTCGATCAGGACGGCCAGGCCGCCCAGGTTAACAATGGCGTCGTCGAGGTTGCCGTCTGGTTGCCGCTCGTTGGTTTCCTCGGGCAGCCGGAACGGATCGTTCAAGAACCGCTCCTCGCCCACCAACGGCCCACCTTGAATCGTCAACGGACCCCGGATCGCGTTGACCCGCTCCTCGAAGGCCGGGAACACGAGCGCATCGCCGCCGTCCACAAAACCGTCGTCGATCGCCTGCAGGGAGACCGTCTGCGGGAAGTTCCATTCGCCGAACTCCGCCACCCCATCCCCATCGTCCGGCCGGAACACGACCTGGGGCGTGATCGCCGCGGAGCCGCTGGCATCCGGGCTGATCAGAATCTCGGCGCTAATCGCCCCCGCCGTCGCCTCGTTCGCATGCGCAATGGTCAAGACCCGACCGCTCTGCACCAGATCGTAACTGGCCCCGAGGGTGAAGTTCTGCGCCAGACCCGCCGCAATCGTGGCCAGGGAGTCGCGGAACTTGGTCGTGTAAGTGGCCGCGGTCACCCCGCCTACCCTCAACGTCCAGGTCTCACCCGCCGCCGGGAAGCCGGTCAATTCCACCGCGATCGTGTTCGGGTGGTCGCTGGCATCCGAGGTCACCTCCACCGTGAACCCGCCGCGCGTATCCGGGGTCACGAAGAACGCCGTGTAAAACGCCGCGCTGGCGTGCGTCAGCAGCAGTTGGGGCGACTCCCTCTGCGTGAATTGCCCCGCCGCCCCCGCGGCCAGCGTCATCGTGAAGGGCGCGCCCGTCCCGTTCGCGCTGGCCGGGGGCCGCGTCACCACCAAGGTGTCGTTCTCGCTCTTGCTCGTGCGCAGCGTCGCCACGTAGCCGTGGGCCGGATTCGCATTGATGGCCGCCGCCAAGGCCTCCGCCACCTGGCCCAGGGTCTGGCCCACCGTGACGGTGTGGCTGAAGGTGGGCACGCCCGTCAAGGTCACCGACCACGTCTGCCCCACCACCGGCAACCCGCTCAATACCGCCGTCCGCCCCGGAATCAGCGCGGCCTGATAGCCCGCCCCGGCGCTGTTGATCTGCGTCTGGAAGCCCGCCACCACATCGCCCAGGGTGGTCCCCGCCCCGGCGAAGTAGCGGAAGGTCCGATTGCCCGTGTAGGTGTTGTTCAAGGCGTTGTTGTCCGCCAAATCGGCAGCCACCTTCTGCAAAATCGCGTCCACCCCCAGGGTCGCGTTCAGACCCGTCAGCGACAGCACCCAGTTCTGACCCGAGGCGGGCGCCCCGCCGAACTCCACCAGGGTCTGCCGCGTCGCCGCCCGGACCTGCACCTCGTTGGCCTGGCCAAAGGCCGCGTCCGCATTGAAGGCCTGGTCGGCGTCGTAGGTCCGCGTCGCCACCGGCAACACGTCCATCACCACCGGCGCGGTCGGAGGCGCCGTCAACACCACCACATAACTGTCGGTCACCGGCGCCTTGATCAACTCGGCCGCATAGCTCGCCGCATACGTCTCCAGGGACAACAAACCGCTGATCTCGTAGCGGGTCCCATTGTTCGGAATCCCCGCCACCGGCCAGGTGCCGGTCGGATCCACCGTGTACTCCTTGTACTCGGGCTCGTAGCGCAAGATCTGACCCGACAGGCCCAAGCCGTTCCCCTCCGCCACCGTGAAGATCTTGTTGTTGAGGTCGAGGAAGTCGGCGTTGCTCTCATGCCGCGGCAGCGAGGCGATCAAGTTGTAGTTCAACCCCGGATACACCCCCCCGAGCGGCACCGGCGGCGGCGGGTTGAAGAACCAGAAGACGTCGTTGTAGATGAGGACCGAGAACACCCGCAGCGTGTAGGTGCCCGCCGAGCCGGCTGCGAACGTATACTGGATGAACGGATCGTAGTTTGTCGCACTGCCGAGATCCGGTCCCCCGCGGCTGAAGTGCGGCTTCTCGTTGCCCAACTGGGCCCCGTTCGGGATCCCATAGTAGTCCCGCGCCACCACCGTCCCGCCGCTGTTCAGCAGCTCCAACCCCAGCGCGATCGTATAGAACGGCGTCACGAAAATGTTCGCCCGGTCGATGTCGAACACGCCCGTAATCGCACCCCCACGCTGCAGCGTCACCATCACCGGATCCAATCGCCCGTTCCCGTCCCCGCTCGGCGCCACATCGTCCCGATCCTCAATCTTCAACGTCACGATCTTGCCCACCTCGGCCACCGACGCGAGCAACTGCGGATGCCGGAGGGTGAACCGTGTCGCCAACTGCGTGGCAATGAAGTTAAGGTTCCGCAGGCTGGCGTCGTCGGTGTCCTCATTCCTTACCTGGTAGGAGGTCGCGATCCCATCCACCGTCAGCGTCCACACCTCGCCCGGCAACCAACTCGTCGTGTACTGCTGGACGGTGCTGTTGAGCGTGTATTGCGCCCCCAGGTAGAACTTGGCCGGATTCCCCAACCCGTCCACCGCCTCCGTCTTGGCCGCGTCGCCGTCCCCAAACAAGCGGACCAGGCGCAAGTTGCCCAGGCTCAGCACGCCTCCACTGGCTTGCTCCACGACCACCGTGCCGCCCACCACGTTCACCTGATGAATCGTCTCCGCGTCGATCGCCTGCGCCAAGCCCGCCGCCACCGCGGATTCGCCATAATCCCCCGCCGTGTAGTAAATCGTCTGCCCGCCGAGCGTAATCCTCCAGATGTCCCCGGCATGATACCCGTAGGCGCCGTCCGGCTGCACCACCATCTCCCAGTCGAGCGAAGGCGCGCCGCTCACCGTCGCGGTCCCGCTGATGGTCGGCGTCGCGATGCTTCCGTTCGGAGCCAGCCCATTGGTGCCAGCCTTGTAAATGTAGAGGGTGTCGTTGGCCTCCGTGGTCGTCGTCAGGAAGGCCGTGTACCCACCCGGCCCGCCGTTCAAGTCGCCTGCCCAATCCCCGGCCACCGTGCCCAACGCCGGATCCGCATTCTCCGCCACGCTGTACTGCGCCGTCTGACTGGCCAACGCCAAGCTCCAAGTCTCGAGTTCGGAGACGCTGCCGCCCAGCACCACCTTCGCCCCCCGGGCCTCGGCCGGCGACAGGGTCTTCACCGGGTCGTTGTCCGCCTCGGTGATCGCGATCGACGGCGCATTCGCGCCCCCGTTCCGGAACACCACCAATACCGCGCCGTCGCTCACCGCGAAATACCCCGCACTGACCGCGATCGGGTTGCCATTGATCTCGGCCGCCAGGGCCAGCGCCACCGTCGCCGGCGTCGCCCCCGCCCCGATCGTGATCTGCATCGGCCCACCCGTGCTCACGCCCGAGAGGCTGACCGTCCACTTCTCTGTCGCCGTGATGTCGCCCGCCACCACCGTGAAGATCGCCGTGCCCGGCGTGGTCGCCGTCACGCTCCCCGGGCTCGCCAGCTTCGTCACATCCAAGTCGACCGTCGCATCCGCCAACGAGGTGAAGACGAGCGTGGCCCCGCTGCCAGACGCGCCGAAGAGCGTGCGCAGCGAGCCCGCGATGCTCTCGGCCGTCGAACTCACTCCCGCCGTAACCGGATGGGTCACGCCTCCCACCCGCAGCGACCACACCTGGTTCTCGTAGACCGGCCCCACCAGCGTGATGGTCGCGTCGGTCCAAGTGATGTTCTTGACCTGGGTCGTCAGGTCGGCCGTGACCGGCTGCCCCGCCGGCGTGCCCTGAAGCTGCACCGATCCTTGCGGGTTCACCCCGCGGACCGACACCGTGCTGAGGCTGAAGGTCCCGGCGCTGCCGATCGCGATGACCGCGTCGCCATTGACGTTGCTGTTGTTGCCATCGATCAGCGCCTGGAGGCGGTCCGCCACCATGACCGGCGTGGCCGCATCCCCGCCCGTGCCCACCGTGTAGGTGTAGGTACCCGCCTTGGTCCCGCCGCTGATCACCACCGTCCACACGTCCCCAGCCACGGTCGAGCCCTGCACCGTGACGGTGGCGGACTCGAAGGTCACCAAGGTCGAGCCATCCTGGCGATAGGCCCCCGTCCGGCGCTCCACCGTGCCGACAAACCCGCTCACGTCCTGGGTCAAATACGGCTGCGGCGTGTTAACCGGAGCGCTGATCCCGTCGAGGTTGAACCCGCGAGGATCGACGATCTCCAGCTTCACCCCGCCGGTGTTGGTCACGTTGACGGTGGTGAAGCGAAGACCCGTGGCTGGGTCGACCGTCGTGTATCGGGCATCGGCCAGGATCCGGCCCTTGAGCGCGTGGGCCACTTCCAACAGGGTGTCCACCACCGTCGGCGTGGCCGTCCCGTCGCCATCCACGTCGATCGTGTAGGTGTTGCCCACGGTGACCGCGTAGTTCTGGTAGCGCAGCCCCAGCGTCCAGACGTCGCCCGTGCGCAGACTCCCGTTGAGCGCATACTCGACGCGGGTGTAGAAGGTGTTCGTATCGCGATCGGTCACCCCCGAGCTGTCCGGCTCCGGCGAAGGCGAGGCCAGCATGTCGCTCGTAATCTGGAATCGATACAGATCCACGCTCCCGTCCCCAGCCCCCTGCACGCGGACGTAGGGCACCCCGAAGTTGATCGTGCCGCCGTATTGGGTGTTGCCCACCTCGGGATCGAAGAAGGTGAAGAAGTTGCTCGCCGCGTCGATGTTCTGGCCGCTGCCGCTGTTGTTGCCGAGCTCGCTCTCGGCCACCGGCTGCGGCGCAAAGAGGAAGGTGCTCTCGTCATGGTTCTGGATCGAGACCTGCAGGTCGTAGTCCGCCCCCACCGGCACCCCGTCCCCGTTCGGATACGACGCGGTCACCTCCAAATAATAGGTCCCCTTCTCCTTGAAATAGTACTCCAGGTAATCGTCGAAGTAGAACGTGGTGCCGCTATCCCACCCATACTGGCCCGTGCTCGGATTGTACTGGGGCCATTTCAAGCCCGGATTCCCCTCCGCGATCAGCGTCGGCAGCGTCGGCTGCTCCGGGTCGAGCGGCTCCCGCAACGTGTAAAGCCGCAGCCAGCTCACCCACACCACCGGATCCCCCAACTGGAACCCGCGGTCGACATCGAAGATCGCCCGCAAGCCCGGGAAGTTCTCCGAGGTCCGGCCCAACAACGGGTTCTCCCAATCGTTCAGGGCATCCTTCAACATCGTCTCCGTGATCTCGAACGAGTAGAAGTCCGGCCGACCGTCCCCGGTCCCCTGCACCGTCAGGTGCGGCAAAGTCGTCGCCGCGGTGATGTCCGGACTCGAATTCGAATTCCACTTGGCCGCATCCAGATCCTGCGCAATGAAGACGGAGTCGTGGACGCCCACTTCCTGGACCACGGCCGCGCCGAAGTCGCCGATCAGCTTGATGTTGTTCGAAATCTTCGTCGGATCGCTCGCATCGATGACGTAGAAGAAGAGGCTGAAGCTCTGCTGGTCGCCGCGCTCGACCCGCAGGATGCCGTTGGCCGGATTCTTCGCCGTATAGCCGTCCTGGCCTTCAATGGCGCTCCGCAAGGCCTCGGCAATGCTGGTCCGCGATTGGTTGGCCGACACGGTCACGGACTTGGTCAGCTTCTGATCGCCCCGGATCAACTGCACCGACCACCGCTCGCCCGCCTGCGCGTTGAGGAGGTTGGTGTTCAAATCCAGCCGCGCGCTCGAATCCTGCGTGAGGTAGCCCGATCCCAACAACACTTCCTCCGTCGGCTCGACCAACTGCGTGCCCCCACCCGTGTGGATCACCAACACCCCCGGCGCGTCGTCGTCCAGAATCCGCACATCCAACGACCGCGGCCGCGTGATGTCGCGGTTCGCCCCCGCCGTGTAAACATACGTGGTCAACTCGTCCACGCGCGGCTCGTCCGCCGCGAAGTCGCGCCCGATCGCCAGCGTCCAGGAACTGCCATGGACGATGGCCAAGCCGTCCTGGGACAGGCTGAGCACGCGCTTGGACCAGTGCGTCGCGCTGGCCGTGCCGGCCACCGTCCCACCCGCCCCCGGCGGGTTCGCGTCGGAAGCCGAGGCCAACCGACCCACCGTGGCCGTGAACGGCCGCCCCTGCCCCTCCACCACCGTCAGGCTGGCACCCCCCGTAGAACCGGCAATCTCGACGCCACCCAACACATTCACCCCGGCCACCGCCGTCCGGACGGTGAACGGCGATGCCCCGGTGACCACGATCACGGTCGGATCGAGCGAATCCACCGCCGCGTTCACCTCCGGCAACGCGTGGAGCAGCGCGGCCACCGCCGTCGCCACTTCCGCCAGCCCCTCGCCCGACTTCGCGGTGTAACTGATGGTGGTGGCGCCGTTGATCGTGACACTCCATTGATCGTCCTTGGCGCTCGAACCGGTCAGCGCCAGCCGCGCGGTCGCATACTTGGCCAGATAACTCCCACCCTGGTTGATCGCGCCCGCCAGCCCATCCGCAATCGCCGAAAGCGTCTCCGGCGCTCCGCTCACCTCCTGCACCGTGTAGCGGTATTCCTCGCCGTTGAGCGTGATCACCCACACCGCCCCGACGGTGTTCGCGCCGGCCAGCGTGAACGTGGCCAGATCCCAGGCCGCCTGGCTCAGACTGTTGTGCCCCGTCACCGTCGCACGCACCCCACTGAGGCGGCCGCCATTGGCCACGTTGCCATTGACGGTCACGCCGGCGGTGAAAGGAACGCTGTGCGTGATGCGCAGGCTCGAACCGGTCACCGCCACCGTGTAGCCATCCGCCTCGGCCCGTTCCGCCAACGCCACCGCCACCGTGGCCGCATCCTCGTCCAGGGCGACCTCGTGGGGGTAACTGGTCCCGTTCAGAACCAGGCTCCAGGTGGTATCGAGCACCGGGGTGCCATTCAAGGTCACGGTCGTGGCCGCAGGTCCATCCACCACCACTTGGGCGTTGGGCACGCTCGATCCCGTCACCGCAAAGCTGGCGTTAAAGAGCGCCGTGCTGGTGATCTGCAGCACATCAAGCCCGGCCCCCGTCACCGCGGCCGCGAACTGCGCCTCCGGATCGACCAACGCCGCCAACCCCGCCGCCACCTGCGCCAGCGTCGCCCCATGCCCCGCGCTGTAAATAAAGGACTTGCCATTCAGGGTCAGTGCCCAGTTCTGTCCCACCGCCGGCGCGCCCGTCAATTCGAGGGTCGCAGACCGATAAGGCGCGCGCAGATCCAACTCGAAGGCCGGCCCCGTGATCACCACATAGCTGGCCGTTCCGGGCACCGGGGTGATGCGCGCGCTGCCGTTGATGCCGTTTTTCGACACGCCCGCCACCCCCGTCGCCTGGACGTTCAGACTGACCGTGAACAGGCTCGAACTCGTGAGCCGGATGGCGTTCGCATTGCCCGGCTGGATGGCCGCCGTGATCCCCGACACGGTCGCGGCCTTGGCCCTCAGCGCGGACGCGATCTGCGCCAGCGTCTGCCCAGGCGCCGCGAGGTGCGACTCGAGATCGACCCCATTGATGGTCAGCGTCCACAAATCGCCGCCCCGGACGTTCCCCACCATCTCCACCAAGGCCTGCAAGTAGGCCACCTGCGCCTCGCGCGCCTGGCTGCCGTCCTCGTTGACCTCGCGCACCAGCCCGCCGGTCACGTCTTCCACCGTCACGCCCAGGAAATCGTTAATGTCGCCCGTCGCAATCGTATGCGTGATGCGCGCATAGTGCGTCGCCTCCTTGTCGCTGTCCGGCAAGGCCGTCACCGTCACCGTTTGGGGCACGTTCCAATTCGACGTCGTGAACTCGACAAACGACCGCGACAGGCTCACCTCGCCGTCCGCATTCCCCAGGTTCACACGCACCGTCCCCGTCGGCGCCTTGGTCAGAACGATGTAGTAGAGGTCCGATTGGAGGTCCACCGGGGCGTTCGGGTGCTCCGCCACCACCGTGTCGTAGCTGTCCGGTATCGTGTCCGGACCGGTGTCCCCCGCGACGATCAGCACCTCGGCCGCATCATCGTCCACGACCTCGACGCTGACCCCGAGCGTGGCCAGCCCGTCATAGGCGCCGCCGTCCTTCGGGCTCGCCCCCTGGATCACGTTGTGCTGGATGTTGATCGTGCGCCGGCCCTCCGGCAGCAGATCGTCCGGCGCCGTCACCGACACCGTCTGCGGGATGAACCAGTTGCTGCGCGTGAAGAGCAGGCTCACGCCCACTTCGCTGCCGTTCAGCGCCAAGCCCTTGCCGCCCGCGGCCCGTTCCCGCTCGAGAATCGGCACCGGGAAGGCCGTCACCAACACGTTCTCCTCGGGCGCTTGCGTCAGCACGATCATGTAGGTGTATACCACCAACCGCGCGTCCGCCATCGCATCCTCGAACACCCGCAGCGGTCCGTCCGGCAGCGTCACCACAACCCCGGCCTCGTCGTTGTCACCCACATTCGCCACCACGTCCCGCGCGTAGATCGCCCGGTAAGCCGGATCCGAACTGTTCACGGTCTGAATCACCAGCCCGCTATGGCCCTGGAGGCTGTTGCTCACCACCGTGATCGCGTCGCCCCCGCTCCCGCCCACATGGAACGTGTCGCTCCCAAGACCGCCCACAATCTCCACCGCCACCTCGTCGCTCGTGCTCTCGATGAAGAAGCGGTCGTTCCCTTCGATCGCATCCACAATCAACCGCTCCAGACCGGTGTAGGTGACGTAGAGGCCGGCGCCGAAGATCCCGCGGTTGTTCACCACAAAGTCGTCCCCGAACTCCGTCCCCACGATGGTCAACGTGTCGAACCCGTCGCCGCCGTCGATCCGCACCGGCGCGTTCACCGTGTAGGAGATGAAGTCGGCGCCCTGCCCGCCGTTGATGTTCGTGTAGGGCGCCTTCGGATCGTCCGGATTCACCTTGACGAAGGCCCGCACCAGGAAGGTGTCGTCGTCCTCGTCGCCAAAGAGGAAGATCTCCGCCTTGTTGCTGTAAACCGTGAAGGTGTCGTTGCCAATGCCCCCGAACATCGTCGTGCTCTGGCTCACCCCGTTGCTCAGGAACCCGCGGGTCACCTGCGTGGTCTGGAAGTAATCCTCCTCCGCCAGACCATTGTCCGGATTGGTGCCGTCCCGCGCGCTCAGGAACACCTGCCCCACCTGGAAGGTGTCGTTGCCCGCATCGCCGTAAATCACCATCGGCGAGAGGTTGTCATCGAGCACAAAGGTGTCGTTGCCCGCCCGGCCGTATATCTCAATCGCCCCGTTAATGTCGCCGTCGTAGTTGATCCGCTCGATCACCCCGCCCTCCACCGGCACCCGGTCCTCGTCGACCTCGACCGCCGCCACCATCCCCCGGCCCACGTCGCGGTTCGCCCGAACGAGGAAGAAGTCCGCCTCCTCCGTGCCGAAGACCCGCAGCCGATCAATGCCCGGATCGCCCTTGGACTGGTCGAACACGTTGATCCGGGAGGAGATCCCGCCGGCCAGGCCGACCTCGTAAAGGTCGCCGCCCTCCTGCCCGTGCAGCGTCAGGACCCCGTTGATCCCGCTCACGAACGTCTGCCGCCCGTTGCGATCGAAGTTCACCCGGATGACGTCGTTGCCGCCGCCCGCGTCGATGGTGGTGGGCCCTGCAATCGAGTTGATGTTGATGACGTCATTCTCGCCGTTGACGATCGGCAGCTCGTCGCCCGTATCGAGGAAGGTGACTCCGGTGTGGGTCGAGCGGACGTAGAACGCGTTATTGGCGTCGTTCAGCCAGATCTTCAACACCTCGAACCCTTCATACCCAATGCCCAACGTCATGCCCAACCCCGTGAGCTCCGTGCCCGTCAACTCCCCGCTCTCGCGAATGCCGGTCGTGTCGCCCGAATCGTAGACCCGCAGTTCGTCGGTCTGGCCCCCGCCGGCGGTCAGGGTGAGGCGCCCGCGGATCAGCGGACCGTTGGCGTCGTTGAGGGCGCTGGTGAAGGCGTCGGGCAAGCCCGTGGTCTGCCCGAGGCTCCCTGTCGTGCTGCCCACCCGAACCAGGTCGCTGCCTGCGCCCGTGTCGATCGAGGCCGCCCCCGCCACTCGCTCAACGTTGTACAGATCAGCGCCACCCTGGCTGGTGATATGCGTGACTGACCGACCGCCATGCGTGCTCTTCACGGTCAAGCGGTTGTCGTTCTGCCCCAGGTTCAGGTTCAATGCCTCGAAGGTCCCATAGGTAACCTGGCCGCCCGACCCCAACAGGAGGTTCGCGCCGCCGGCGATGCCGTTGCTGACCGTGGTGGCCGTGAGCGTGCCGTCGCTCGGCGCGGTCTCGGCCGTATCGTCGAGGTTCAGCGTGTCGTTGTCGTCCGTGCCCTGCCCGTTGATCGTCAGCGTGTTCTTGATGTCGTTGAGCGTCCCGCCCGTGTTCTGGGCCAAGCCGCCGATCTGCGCGTTGTTCCCCACGTTCACGGTGTCGTCGCCCGTCCCCGTGTTCACGACCGTCGGCGTGAGCACTTTGCGGATCGCCAGTTGGTCATCCCCGCCGCGCGTGTCGATCTCGACCTGGTCCACGCCGCTGTGGGTGACCCGGGTCTGGGACACGTCCCGGTTGCCGCTCACCGTGATGTCGCCGAGCGTGGCCGCGCCCGCATTGTAGATCGTCTCATTCGTGGTCGTGACCACGACCCAATCCCCCGCGCTGCTGCCCGTGACCACCAACCGGTCGTCGGCGCCGCCGCTGTCGCGGATGTGAATCCCGCCGGTGTCGCCCACGCGGACTGAAATCAGGTAATGCTCGAGATAGGCCGTGTTGTTGCTGGCGTTGTCGAGCCGGGAGGTCCCGCGCCAGCTGGTCACAATCCTCGTGCCGGTCCCGGCCACGGCGAGCGTGTTGTCGAGGTCGTTCACGACCAGCGTGTTGTTGCCCGCGCCGCCCGTGATGTGCGCCACCTCGAAGATGTCCTTGAGATCCTCCACCGTCGCCCCCGCGGCCCAGCGGTCGCCCGCGTCGGTCAACTCGCTGGTGGCCGTCTTGCCCACCTCGAACGCCTTGGTGCCCGTGCTGTCCAGGAGCGAGCCGACAATCAACGTGTTCTGGAAGAGCCCGATGTCGAGGTCGAAGGTCTCGATCAGGGTGTCGATGTCCCCACTGCCCGCCACGCTGTCGTCGAAGAACGCATCCAGCCCGAACCCGCCCGTCACCGTGTCGCTGCCTTGGCCGCTGTTGAGAACATCGTCGAAGGGCGACCCGACCAGCACATCGTGGCCCGGCGTCCCCACGATGGTCTCGCTGTGGTCGTCGCCCATCAGGGTCAAGGCCAGGCGATCGGTGGCCACCGCCGAGGCGTTGAGCACATCGTTCCCACCCTGGCCCTTGACGGTCAGCGTGTCGCCCTGGCTCCGCACCGCATTCACCACATCCACGTTGATCGTGCCCGCCCCGTCCCATTGCGCCGCCGTGTTCGTCCCGGTCGCACTGTCGCTAAGCGTGAAGGTGTCGCCGTTCGCGGTCCCGTTGATGATCACCTTGTCCGCCGCGCCGTTCCCCAGATCGAGGGTCACCTTCGCCAAGCCCGAGCCCTTGAGCGAGTTGACCGTGAGCGTGTCCGCCCCGCCGCCAGCCAACACCGTGACCCGCTCAATCTGACTTGCATCCACCGAACCGCCCCGCAGCACCAGCACGCGGTCCGCTCCCGGGCTGCTCAACGTGATCGCGTCGGCATTCGGCCCCGCCGTCAACTCGAGCAGGTCGCCGTTCGTCTCACTGCCCTCGCCGCCGCGAATCTGGGTCAGGAGCAACTGACTGAAAGTAATCCGGATGACGTCGTCGCCCGCCCCGCCGTCGATGTCATCCAAGCCGCCCCGGCTGTAGATCTCGTCCATCCCGTCCCCGCCCTGCACCAGGTCGCCGGCCGCATCGGTGCCGCTGTAAATCGTGTCGTTCCCCGTCCCGCCCACCAGCCGGGCGCGCCCCAGGCCGTCGTGCACGATGTAGTCGGCGCCCGCCCCGCCGTCGATCACCACCGTCCGCTGCACGCCGCCGTCACTAAACGTGCGCAAGGATCCCGTGTTTGCCCCGGTCACCATGTAGTCGTCGCCGTCCCCACCGTAGAGCTTCGCCGTCCCGCTCCCATCGTAGATGAACACATCGTTGCCCGCATCCCCGTGCAGCTCGACGTCCGAGGTCACCCCGCTGCCCACATAGATGTGATCGCTGCCGTCCCCGCCGTGGGCGACGATCTTCTTCACCCCGCGATAGATCTTCTCCCGGCCGCTGAACTTCACCAGCACGGTCTCCCCGTTGGCGTCGCCGCCCAGGTGTTCGATGAGATAAAGCTCGTCGGTGGCGCCCTCGCCAATGCCCCGGATGCTGTTGCGACTGCCCGTGTTGAGGGTGAGCACTCCTTGGGAGGCCACCGGATCCCAGGCCCGCGGGTCGCCCGCGCCGTCCGCATTCCCCGCCAAATACACCACCCGCGGCAATTCGACATACCCGATGGTGAAGCTCATCGAAACCGACACGCTGAAGAACAGGAACTCGACCTCCGCCTCGGCCCGCAAAACCAGCGGCACCCGCCCGGAACCCGCCGCCGTGACGCTGGCCCCAATGCTCACTCCGGCGAAGGTGATCCCGAACGCGCGCAGCTTGGCGGATCCGGAGAAGCTCACGACGAAGAAGTACTCGGTGATCCCCGCGGGCTGCCCGGCCACCTGGCGTTCCCCGAAGGCCACGCGGAAATTGAAGCTGCACTTGAGGCCGAAGCTGTCGGTCCCCAAGGTCAGCCCGCCGCTCAGCGAGATGTCGAAGTGGCCCTTGTAGTTGAACATGCCATAGGCGTTTAGCCGCGCGATCCCGAAGAAGTCCATGCCCGCCGCGAACTCGACGATCCAGGAGCCCGCGCCCTCGTAACCCACCTCCAGGCGGAAGCTGGCGTTGAACTTCAACACTTCGAGGAATTTCACCTCGCCGTTCAACGCGAGCAGGAAGCTGTTCGCGTTCATGGTAATGCCGGCCAGGGTGCGGGACTGGTCGGTCGTGTTGATCTGCAGCTTGCCCCCAGCGTTGATCTTGATGACCTCGAAGATGTTCGCGTTGATGTAAACGTCCAGGACCAAGCCCAAGCCAGGATTCGAGTCGGTGTAAATGGCCGCCCCGCCCC
This sequence comes from uncultured Verrucomicrobiota bacterium, assembly GCA_964629545.1. Taxonomy (GTDB): domain Bacteria; phylum Verrucomicrobiota; class Verrucomicrobiia; order Limisphaerales; family CAZVRY01; genus CAZVRY01. The sequence goes on from CAZVRY010000009.1 coordinate 33,435, forward strand.
GCGCCCCCACGGTCAACGGCCCCAAGGCCAACTCGACGTCGAACTCGATCGAGAACTGGCCCTGGCGCAACGTGATCGTCACGTTCCCGCTCGCCTCCGCGAAGCCCAGGAACTCGACCGACCCGGACAAGCTCAGCTTGAACCCAGGCGGCAGGCTGATCGGGCTCCCCCCAATCGGCGTCACCGTCTTCGCCACCGACGCCGTGTTGATCTCAAGATAGCCGGACACCGAGAAACCCAGCCCCAAATCGTTGCCGAAGTCCGCCCCCGCCCCGATCGAGACCGCGATCCGCGCCGCCAACCCCTGCTCGTCAATGAGCAGCACGGCGTCCACGTCGAACTGGCCAATCTGGAGCAGCGTCGCCGTCGCCTTCGCCTTCACCTCAATCTTAAAGGCCGGCGTGGTCACAAAGGTGAACTCGAACCGCCCCCTGATCTCCACCAGCGGACCCAGGGTGAGCTCGCCCTGCAACATCAGGCGCAGCCCCGACTGGATGGTCACCGGACCGATCAAAATCAACCCGTTCCCAGGATCGGTCGCCAACAACCCCGCCTGCGGACTGTCCGGATCCGTCACCTGGCCCGCCTCGAGCTTCGTTTGGAAGCTGTTCAGCGTGACGGGAGCCGAGTAGCTGTTCACCTCCAGCACGAATTGGCCGTTGAGCGCAACCCCCGGAATGATGCCGCCCGCCGCCAGCGTCAGCGTGACCCGCCCCACCACGCCCGGCCCCTGCCCCTCGCGGTCGATGAAGAGCACCAGGTCCAGGCTGCCCGAGAGCGAACCCAAATACGCTATGCTCGTGCTCACCGCCCCGGCAATCCGCACCTGCCCGGTGCTCGCCGTGAACCCGATGTAGCCGCTCAGGGTGATCGCATCGAACAGCGTGATCGCACCCCGAATATTCGCGCTGACATAGATGTTCGGATCGACGCCCGGATCGCTCGATCGGCTCCCGTCCAACTCGGGCGCGTTGTCGAACACCGTAATGGTCGTCGGCGCGCCCTGCGGCAGGTAGGCCAGAAACTCCTCCGGAATCTCGAACACCTGCTCCCGCATCGTCGTGTTGAGCATCACCTGCACCGTGCCCGTCAGCGTGAAAATGTCCTCCCCAATACTCGTCCCCTCCGTCGCCCCCGCATTCGGGTCGTCCGGACTCGTGCCCACGTTCAATGTGAGGGACATGGACAAGGCGATCCCGGGGATGCCCGGCGAGCCGAGGGAGGCGTCAATGATGAACAACCCCTTCGCCTCGCCCCCAATCTGCAAGGCCGGAATCGTGGCGTAGGCGTTGAGGAACACCTCGAACCGGGTCGGCGTAATCCGCAGGAAGAATATCCCGCCCATCGCCACCATGTCCGGCGCGTTCGGATCCGCCGATCCCCCCTCTTTGATCCGGATCGATCCCCCAATCGCGATCGAGAACGACTGCGCCGGCAACTCGAAGGTCCGCAACTCCGAGCGCAGATCCACCTTGTTGTCCGTGCTGTCGAACTCGATGAAGTAAACCGGGCCGTCCTTCTTGGTCCCGTTGTCGTCCACCTTCGTGATCAACTTCCACTTCCGCCCCGTGATGATGGTCTGCACCCGCACTCCCTCGAGGGTCAGGTCCTCGGCTACCAGCGGATCCAACGTGCTCTTCCATGTTTCCGGAATCGGAACGTCAGCCAGCGGCGACGGCGACAACGCCGAGACCGAAAGCGCCAGATTCTCGCCATTCGGCACCAGGTCGCCCGAAATGCCCTCGAGGAAGATCTTCTCCGTCTTGATCGTCGGCGTGGTGTTGATCTGCAACGTGGCGCTGCCGTCCACGTGCAACCCGAAGTTCTTCAGGAAGTCGAAGTTCGCCTGGATCCGCGCCACCCCCCACAGTTCTGGCAAGGCCGACGGCGTGTCGCCCACCTGGAACACAAACCGCGCGCCCGCCGACCCAATGTTGCCCAGCTTGATGATCTTGATCGTCCCGCTGGCGTCCAGCGTGAACCGCGTCACCTGCCCGCCCTCCGGCAGGATGAAGTTCCCGAACTCGAGGACCGCCCGACCCCGGATGTCGATGATCGGCTCGTCGGTGAAGCCCAGCCCCTGCAACTTCATGCCCCCCGAGATCTCCATGAAGAAGATCTGGCTCACCGCCTGCGGCGCCCCGGGTCCGGCGTGATTCGGGACCGCCTCGATCACCTGGAAACCCTGGCTGCTCGCTGTCCCCGCGTTCCCAACCTCGTCGCTCCACGAGCCCTCCACCAGCTGAACCGTCACCCCACCCGCCACAAACCCGCGCGTCAGGTAGAACCGGTAGACATTCTCGTCGGCTTCGTCGACCTGCCCGTCCCCATCATTGTCCACCCCGTCGCTCGAAGATCCCAACTGGGTCGGGGCCTGGCCCGACACCGTCGCCGTCCCCACCCCACTGCCCGCCAGCGTCAACTCCGCCGGCCCATCCAGGATCGTGTCCGCATCCAACGCCACCCCGCCCGCCACCGAGAAGCGCACGTCAATCCACGTCAAACTCTCCCCGGCCCCCACGGTCAACGACCGCGTCTCCTCCGCCAGCGCGATCTCGTCCCCATCCACCTTAATGAAACTCGCGCTCCCGGCAATCAACTCGAGACTCAGCGACCCCTCCGTGAAGGTCCCGGTGTAGAAGTAGCGGAACTTGGCCGTCGCCACATCCAACAGCACCGGGGCCTGACTCTCGTCCAACGCGAACGTGATGGCCGGATTCGGCGCGCCGCCCACCGTGACCTCGAACTCCGGATCCAAATCCGTAAACGACGCCACATCCACCGCCACCGCACCGCTCGGCAACCCGAAGGTCACATCGATAAACCCGCGATGGTTCAACAGGCCGCTGTCCACGGTCGCATCGCGCAACGGTTCGATGACCTCGCCCCGCAACTGCGCCACCACCAAGGTCTCGACCCGCAGCCGGTTCCCGATGTTGCCCGTGGTCTCAATCCCGGGCAGGTCGTTGCCCACCGACTGGAAGGAGCCCTCGGCGAAGCGCACGAACAGCGCGCCCGCCGTGAAATCGCCGCTGAAGAAGTAGCGGTAGGTCTGCGTGTTCGTCAGCCGCACCGGCCCGTAGGTCGCCGAGGCGGTCACCGCGGTGTAGGCCTGCGTCCCGTCCCGGTCCAGCGTCAGGGTGAATTCCGGATCCGCATCCAGAATCGAGTCCGCATCCAGCACCGAACCCTCGGTCGCGCGATAGGCGACATCGAGGTAACTGAGGTTCACCGTCGCCGGATTGGCCACGGTGAGGCTATCCGTCGCCGTGCTCGCGACCCCCTCCACCGTGAAGGACCCCGCGATCAGCGTCGCCGTCAACGCGCCTGAGCCGTAAGTCCCGGTCACCCAGAACCGGAACGTGGCGCTGGTCGGCGTCTGGCTCAACAACACCGGCGCCTGAGTCTCGTCCAGCTTGATCGCCGGATTGCTCAGGTCGAACTCGCGCTCGAGGTCGAGGATCGAGTCCACATCGAGGTTCGCGTAGCCGAACGTGACGTCGATGAAGCCCCGGTTGTTCAGCGCGGCGATCCCAATGCTGCCGCCATCCGCCGGGTTGGTCAGGCTGCCCACCGGCCCCTCGACCGTGAAGGTGCTCGTCATCTCCCGACTGCTCGCCGTCGAATCCACGATCGCCCCCGCCGCAAATGTCACCGTGACCTCGCCCTTGACAAAGCTCCCGCTGAGGTAGAACCGCCACACCCCATTGCCCAAGGCCGTCGGCCCGTCCACCACGCTCACCCCGTTGCTGCCCGCCCCGCCGATCGTGATCTCGCCCGGAGCGAGACCGTTCGTGATGGTAATCGGCGTCGTGTTCGGCGTGGTGTCCACGGCCGTCGCCACCGCCACATCCAAGTAGCCCCGCGTGAACGTCGCCGCCGGATTGACCAGCGTCGCCGGCGCCGGCGTCTCGTCGTTCTTCGTGAACGACCAGGTGGCCGAGGCCCCGAAGACCAGCGTCACCGACTGGCTGCCATCCGCCACGAAGTCGCCCGTGACGCGGTATTTGTAACTGTTCGTCTCCCCGATGCGGACAGGCGCCTCGGCGTCCGAGAGCGCGATCGCGCCCGGCCCGCTGTAGCTCAGGCTGAACTCCGGCGCAGCGTCCAGCACGGAGCCCGGATCCAGCGTGTACCCAGCCGGCACGTTGTCGAAGTTGACCGTCAGATAGCTCGGGTCCGTCAGGCCAATGCTCGTGACCGTCGGCAACGGCGTGCTCGCCGCCCCGTAAGACCAAGTCCCGGGCAGCCAGTTCACCGTCACATCGCCCGCCACAAATCGCCCGGACGTCCAGTAGCGGACCGTCCTCGTCCCTTCGTTCAGCACTACCGGGGCCTGGCCGCCGTCGACCTTGAGGTTGCCTAAGCCATCGCCGCTGAGCGTGAACTCCGGCGCCAGGTCGGTGATCGATGCGTAGTCCAACGCGAAGCCGTCCGGCGCCGCCGGGAAGTTCACATCGATGTAACCGCGGCCGTTCAGTTGGCCAATGTCCACGTTCCCCCCCGCCGCCGGGCTGACCAGCGTGGCCGTGGGACCCTCCACGCCAAATACCCAGGTCCCCGCCGGACCTGCATTCCCGCCCTTGTCCACCCACGATCCAGCGGTGAACTCGACCACCACCCGCCCCGGAGCGAAGCTGCTCAAACCGTTGATCTTGTAGCGGAACCGGGTGATCCCGTCGCGCTCCAGAGCCGCCACGTCCGCGCTCACCGGCGTCGCGACCAGGACCGAGTCCTCGTCAAACTCCATGGCCAGCGGAACCGGCGTCCCCAGCGTCTTGGCCACGCCATTGACCGTCAGGGTGAACTCCGGCGGGCTATCCAAAATCGAGCTGTAATCCAACCCCACCCCGGGGGCCGGCGTGAACGTCACGTCGAGGTAGTAATCGGCCCCGTCCTTCTGCGCGTTCAGCACGTTCACGTCGACGACCGACCGTTCGGCCAGGGCGTCCAGGGCCGCCCCCGTCAACCCCGTTTGCGAGCTGCTCGGCACGCTGGCGTTGAACGGCGCGGAGATGGAGACCTTCGGGGTGCTGACGCCAAAGTTGTAGCTGCGCACAGCCAAGGCCGTGCCGAGGGCCGTGGTCACCCCCGCGCTGCCTTCCACGATCACCGCATACTGGCCGGGCGCGAAGTCGGCCCCGAAATAGTAGCGCACCACGTTGTTCGGCAACACCGTCGGCGTGCCGCTCGCCGTCGGAATGGTTCGGCTCACCCCGTCGCCCGTCCGATCCTCGATCCGGAACGCCGCCGCCGCCCCGGCCGTCGCCACCGCCTGCATCTGCAACGCGGTGAACGCCTGACCACTGGCCGGCACATACTTCAGGTCCAGATAGCGGCCCAACACCACGCTGATGGCCTGCGCGTCCGGGGTCTGGTTCTGCACCACCCCGTCCGCGTCCTCGAAGGCCCCGGTCTGGTTGAAGAGCGCCTCGCCATTCGGGGCCGAGTACGACCAGGTCTCCTTCAGGAAGATGATCTTGACCTGCCCCGCCGCGACCTTCCCCTGCGTCCAGAACCTGAAGGTGTTGCCCTGGAGCAGCACCGGCGCCTGCGTCAGATCCAGGGTCAGCGTGTTGCCCGGATTGCTGGCCGTGAAACTGAGCGTGAACTCCGGCGCCAGGTCGGTAATGGAAGCCTCGTCCAGGCTGCCGGTCACCGTCACCGTCTGCCCATCCTTGAGCAACTGGCCCGCCGAGGTCGGGAAGGTCACATCGATGTAGCCGCGTTCGTTCAGGCTATTCTGGCCAATCACCCCGCCCGGCGCCGGGCCGGCCAGCCGGCCGTAGGGCTGGCCCGTCTGCGGATCCACCACCGTGAAGGTCGCCTCCTGCCCCTGCGGATTGCGGAAGCCCATCTTGAACTTCCCGTCAATCGTGAAGAGTTGCACCTGATCCGGAATGTCCGCCAGGAACAACACCGTCGCCTCGCCCGCCGCGATCTTCGAGAGGTCCGCATACAGCCGGCCCGAAATCGAGAGGTTGTCCGCCGCGAAATTCAACTTCCCGATAACCAGGAACTTGCCGTCCGTGCTGAAACGGATGATGACCTCGCCGTTGAAGACTTCCTTGGAGGCGTAAATGGTGAAGATCTTCGCCCCGCCCGTAATCAACATGGGCTGGGTGAACGCGGCGGTGAAGCCGTTCAAACCGGGGTTGGCCTTCAGGGCCAGATACTGCTTCACCACCTGCCCCTTCACGCTGGCCAGCCACTGGTCGGCCGACTGCGCCGTGGGCAACTGGAAGTCCGGTCCGCGCAGGAGTTCCGGCTTGTCGATCGAAGGCAGGGTCTTGAAGAACTCGACGCCCGCCGAGAAGTCGTTGATGGCCAGCCCCGTGTTCGGCTCCAAGACAATCCCGCCCGGCACCGACGCCGACAGGAACACCCCGAGCGGGCCCAACTCCGAAATCGCAAACCGGATGCTCAACCCGCCAATCCCAGGGAACGAGAAGCCGCCCTGCACCCCCACGAAGAACACCCGGTCCGCCACCGGGGTCGTGGTGTCGAAGGAGTCGATCAAACCCCCATTCGCATCCAGCTTCAAAATCCCCCCAATCAGCCCGGCATCGATCGTTCCCCCAAACAGATCCCCGCGCATGGTGACGCCAATGGACGCAATGTCCACGATCGGGAACTTGCCATCGAGGAGCGCCCCGATGTCGATCTTCACACCCTCAATCGTCCCCGAGAACTCCAGCCCACCCAAACCCTGCAACCCGGTCACGCTCGCCGACAGAATGATCGTGAAGTCGGTCGGATCCGCCTGGATGTCCGGCCAGGTAATCCCCAGCTCCGTAATCTTGATCGGCAGCCAGCTCGGCCACTTGAAGCTCTCCCCACTCGCACCCCCGACGCTCAGGAACACCCCGAACCCAGGCTTGGTCACAAACGTCCCGTCGCCGAGGAACGCGAAGTTCCGCCCCTCGCCCCCAATGGTCAGCGAACCAATGGTCAACTCCGCCCCGATCGCGCCAAAACTGATCAGCTCCTCGTTGTCCGCCGCGTCCGTGTTCAGCTTCAAATCCCGCCCGGTGAGCGTGAGGAAGCTGCCCAACTGGATCCGGAACGTGTCCACGTCGAAGATGAATCCCTTGACCTGGTTGTTCTCGAACTGGAGCCCCAACCGCATCGCCTCCGTGTCCGGCCTCCCCGGAGCCACATCCGGCTCCGACGTGGTCCGATCGCTGATCGTCGCCGACACCGGCTTGCCCGGCAGGAACTTGGCGCCACCCGTGGCCACGAAGATCGTCCCGTCGAAGTCCACCTTCGTGCCAAAGGTCACGCTGAAATCCGTCACCCCAATCCGCAAGTCGTCGAACTCGAGGATGCTCCCGAACTTGATGCTCCCGGCCCCCCCGGAGGTTTGCGTCATGTTGGTGCCCGCCCCACCCCCCGGCTTGTAAATGAGGAGGGCTTCGCCCAAGGCAAACCCGTTGTCATACACGACCAAACCCGGCTTCGTCCCGCTCGGAACGATCATGCCCGTCACCCCGAAGCGCGGGAAGGAAATCGAGGCCGACTGCACGACGACGATCTGCTGACGCAGACCGGCGTTGGCCGCCGGGTCGTACTTCGGATCGTAGTTGATCACAATCCCGCTGCCGGTCACCTCGACGACGTTGGGAACGACGACCTTGAGCCCGGCGATGTCGATGCGGAACTTGCCGGGGACGCTGAACGCGCTGAAGACGTTCCCGCCCTGGGTGAGGGCGGTGATGGCGGCCAGGATGTCGACCTGGATGTCGAACGTGCCCACCAGGCCGGTCACCTCCGCCGTAATCCCGCTGCCGCCCTGCGCCCCGCCAAAGTTGAGCCCCGCCCGGTTCGCCCCGATGGCCACCGACAACACCAGTTTCCCTTCCTTAAATCCGGTCTTGGCCAGCGTCACGGAGGGCCCCTCGATGCTCAACGGGCCCAACGCAATCGCATTCGTGGCGGTGGCCGCATCCTGGATCGCCGCCGAAACCGTGAAGGTCTCGTTCATGGCCCCGCCGTTCACCGCCGCCGCCCCCGTGCCCACCTTCCAACTGCCGGCCACGAGCTGCACGTTGACCTCGCCGTCGATGAAGGTCTGCCCAATGGCGACCCCCGCCTTGGGCTGCACGAAGAACCGATACGTGCTGGCGGAGATTTGCTGGATCGAACCGATCACGAACCCGGACGCATTCTTGTCCACGTTCGCGGCGCCAGGACCCGTCAGCTTCAACTCGTTGCCATCCAGACTCGCCGGATCGACCACCCCGCCCGTCGGACTGGTGAACGTAATATCGAGGTAACGCTTGGCGTTCAGGCCCTGCGAACTCACCGACGAGCCGTTGAACGGATTCGCCAGGTTCGCGTAGGGCTGGTCCAACACCGGCACCGTCTGCTTGTAGACCGTGAACCGCTCCACCTCCGAGGCGTTCGCCTTGCCCTGCGCGTCCGACCAACTGTTGGCCAGGAACGTCACCGTGATCGTGATCCGGCTCGTGCTGTCCAGCGCGGTCGCCACCTGCGTCTTGTCCAACAAGTAGCGGAACGTCCGATCGTTGTTCGCATCCGTCACCTTCTCGCCCGCCCCGCTCGCGCTGATCGCCACCGACGTCCCGTCCGGCCGCGCCGCCGTGACCAGGAACTCCGCCGACTCGTCCGTGATCGAGGCGTCGTTCAGCCCCACCCGGTTGATGTCGTTGTAAACCACATACAGGTAATTGAGCCCGCCAATCTCCACCACCGACCCCGAGATCGGAGCCGCCAAGTCCGCCGTCGGCGGCAGGAGCGAACTGGCCGCCGGCGGGATCGTGGCGCCCGCGCCAAAGATCGAGTAGCCGCGCACCAGGAGGCTCTGCAACTGGAAGCCCTCGGTGCCGCCAAAGAAGAACCGGGCCGAACCAGTCAGCGAAAACGCCTCCGTCAGATTACCCGAACCGTCCGGGATGTTGATCGTGACCGACGCCTCCGGCAAATCCACGTCGATCCGGCCCGAAGGCGCCCTCGTGAAGCGCACCGCGCCCGACAACGTGAAGATGTTCGCCGCACTGATCACGACCTCGGAGTCGCCCGTGATCTCCCCCGCCTCGTTAAAGCCCGCCGAAAACTCCTCCAGCTTGGCCGCGTTGTTGAACTTGACCCGAATGGCGGCCGTCTCGCCCGGTTCGTCCACCAGCCCGTTGCCATTGTTATCCACCCCGTCCGTGGCCGGCCCCACGCTGGCCGTCGGATCCTCCGGCAAGTCGATCAGCCGATCCAACGCCATCCCCGTGTTGTTGATCCGGACCGTGATCGCCCCCTGCACGGTCAGACCATCCAGCCCGATCAAACTGGCCTCCCCATACGCGTAAACCGCGTAACGCGCCGGCGACCCGGCCGGGGTGTTGTTCAACTTGACCACGCCCACCGTCGCGTTGGTCACCAGCAGCCCAATCGCGCTGTCCTTGATCTCGCCCGCCTCGTCCCGCAATGAGCCGCCGTCGCTCACATAGCCCAGGAAGATCTCAACGTTGCGGGCCCCGTAGAGCGTCTCGTTCCCCACCGTCTGGAACGTGAAGTCCCCGCTCAACTTGAAGAAGGGCGGGAACTCGATCGAGGCGTTCATGATCGCGAAGCGCACAAACTGCCGATCCGCCGGATCGCTTGTGAACTTGATCGCGATGTTCTCGCCCCCCACCGAGATGGTCTGATCGATCAACTGCCCCGTGTTGTTGACCTCGAGCAAGACGTCCCCGCCCGCCGACCCCACCCCGGGGATCTCAATGTCGGTGGTCAGCTTCAGCACCCCCGCCACCCCTTCCTTCTGGATGATGAACCCGCCCGCCCCATCCGAGAAACTAACCCCCAGCAAACTCGAACTCACGTTCGCCGCCCCAATCCGAATGGCCGTCACCGGCGGCTGCCCGCCCGGACCGTCCGGATCCCTCAACGTAACCTGCTCCAGGGTGAAGTCGCCCTCCAACGCAAAGTCCGGCCGATCCTCCGAGTTCGCGCTGAAGTCGATCGCGATGTTCAGATGCCCCGTCAGCCGCAGGAACGGTCCCTTGGGCAACACCAGACTCTGGGTCGTCCCCGCACTGTCCACCACGAAGGTCTCGTTGATCGCCTGGTTGGTGTTGTTGATCTGAACCGCCACGTTCCCGTCGAAACTCAACGACCCCGCCCCGCCGCTGATGTCCACGTCGAACGGCACGTTGAAGCTGGCCGCTAACCCCTGGTTCGTGATCAGCAACAGCCCGGACAGATTCGCCAACTCGAAGAGCGGATCGTCCGGATCGCCCAGCGCCAAGGTCAGCTCGGTCAGCGCCACCTTGATGACCTGCGACCCGTTCGGACGGAACCCTTGCTCGAAGGAGATAAAGGTGTGGAGGCTGATCTCCGTGACCAGATCGTTGTCGAAGTCCAGGCCGAGATCGATTTCCCCATAGGCCTGCAACACCCGGCCCGCGTAGTTCAACAACACGTCCGGCGCCCCTTGCGGACCCGCGCCGTCCGGATCCGGCCCCGTCTGCACCCGCAGGCCACCCTGGCCAGGGAAGCTGGCCGCGAAGTTCACCACGGGCGGTGGCGGTCCCGTCGGCGTCGCGCCCCCCGACGCCGGAGCGCTCGCCCCATTCAGCCGGACTTCCAGTTGCTCCGCCGTCACCACTACCCCAGGCACTCCCACCAGGGCGATCTGCCGCGCGCTGGCCCTCAGCGCGTAATAGCTGCTGGTGTCGCTCACATTCACCGGCTTCAGGAGCGCTAAACCGAAGTCGAGATCGTTGATCTCCAATCCAATGGCGCCGTTCCCGGCCGGATCGTCGGCCGCGTCAAACATCCCGTTATCATCGCTGTCCGGATCGCCCGTCCCAATGAACGCGTTCACATCGTTCGCCCCCACCGTCAGGAGGTTCACCTGCTTGGTCGACCCGTTGCTTAAGGTCGCCGTCACCGGCGCCCCGCCCTTCTCGAACGCGAACTCCCCGCTGATCCACACAAACCCTTCAATGATCAGCGTCACGTCCCCATACGCCTTCAACGTCGGCGCCGTGTAAGCCAAGGTCAGCGACGGATTCCCATCCCCATCGGGATCCGGCCCCGTCGGGACCTTCAAGCCCCCGGTCCCCGGGAAGCTGGTGGCGAAATTGACCACGGGATCGTTCGTGCCCGGCACCGCCGGATCGCTGCCGCCATTGACCTCCACCCCCAACACGTCCGCGCGAATCGTGAAGCTGTCCAACCCGACAATCTCCGCGCCCCCACTCGCTTTCACCGCGTAATAGCTTGCCCCATCCGCCACGTTGGTGGGCTTCATCAGCGCCACCGCAAACTCGACGTCCCGCAAGACCACGCCCATGGCCCCATCCGCCGCGGGCGTGTCGCTCTCGTCGATTTGACCGTCCCCATTGCTGTCGACGAAGTAGGGTCCGCCCACCCCGACAAAGGCGTTCACATTGCTGGCCCCGATCTTGAGCACGCTCACACTCTTGCTGGTCGGCTGCCCCGCCGGGACGTTGGCCAATTGCACCGTCACCGGATCGCTGCTCTTCGAGAACGCAAACTGGCCGCTCACATGCACGAACTCGGAGATGGTCAGCCGCACGGAACCGCTCACCTCGAACAACCCCTTGTCAAAGTCCACCACGGTGAAATCCGTGTCCGGATCCGGGCCCGTCAGCACCTTCAAGCCCTCAGCGTTCCCAAAGGCGGCCGGGTTCAGCGCCGCGCTGGTGGCGAAATTCACCACCGGCTCCGAGGGCACGCCCTTGGCCGCATTCAGCGAGATGTTCAAGGTGCCGGCAATCTCCAGGTCGTCGATCCCCACCAGCTCCGCCCCGCCACTCGCGGTCAAGGCCGTGTAACTCTTGGTGCTGGCCGGAGCCCCCGCCGCGACCACGGGCTTCATCAACACCAACGCAAACTCGTCCACCTCCACCGTCACCCCCAACGCGCCCTCCGCCGCCGGCGTGTCCGTGTCGTCAATCGTCCCGTCCAGATTGCTGTCCACCCAATACGGCCCGCCAATCCCGGCGAAGGCCTTGATGTCCGAGCCCCCGATGGTCAGGACCAACATCGCCGAGGTGCCGGTTCCGCCCACGGTCTTCACCTGCAACTCCCGCTTCTCCATCGCCACCGCCCCGCTCACATGCACGAACTGGCTGATCGAGATGGTGATGAAGCTGGCCACCCGCAACTCCGTGTTCTTGGGGAGCCTGGCCAGATCGGTGCCCGCCACCTGGCTCACCCCAGCCCAGTTCATCCGCCCCCCATCCTTCGCCGCCACGTTGTAGAGCAGACTGAAGTCGCTCGCGCTAATCGTGAACCCATCCGGCAACCCGACGAAGCTCATCGACTCGATCCCGGCCGCCACCCCCGTCCAACTCCGCGGAGCCGGCAAGGCCGGGTTCTCACCCACGATGGCCAAATCGAGCGTCGCCCCGCTGACCGCAAACCCGATCGCGTTCGTCGTATCCAACCCGGTCACGATGCCCTGGCCGTCCCGCACGAACGCCCCGTCCACGCCGGCAAACAGGAAGACTTCGTCGAGCTGGATCAACAAGACCGTCGCGTTGCTCAGGGCCAGACCCGCGCCGTCGTTGATCGTCTGATTGGAGAGCTTCGTGATCTGGAAGCGGCCCGCGACCAACACGAATCCGGCGATGTTAATGTCCAGTCGTCCGCTGATTTCCAGGTCCAGCGAGGCCAGCAAACCCGTCAGTCCGGAGACCTGACCGTCAGCCGTCAGGTTGTCCCAGTTCAGCTTGGTCGCATCTGCCGCCGCCACGTTGTAAAGCACCTTCAAGTTGCGCACGTTCAACTCGAAGGCCGAGGGCAGCCCATGCACGCTCATCGCACCGACCGTCGCCGAAATCCCCGTCCAGGTCCGAGGCGTGGCCAAGGTCGCCGCCTCGCTCACCATCGCCAGATCCAACCCTGCGTTGCTCACGCTGAACCCGGTCGCGTTGGCCGTATCGAGGCCCGTCACGTTCCCTTCCGCATCCTCCGTGAACGCCCCGTTCACGCCCACAAACAGGAACACGTTGCTCAGGTTCAACGTCAACACCCGCGCGTTGGTGATCGGCCCGCCCGCCAGGGTGTTGTCGTTGACCGTCACGCCCGTCTCCGTCTCCACCTCAAACTGCCCGGCCGCCAACACCACCCCCGCCAGATCCAACTTCAGCGCCCCGTAAATCCGCGTGACATCGCCGGCGAAGTCAACCGTCGTGGCCCCCGCGACCACCGGGTCTGCCCCGAAGCTCGCCGCGTTCGGATCCAAATCCACCGAGGTCGCCCAGTTCAGCGGCAGGGTCCCCGGATGGGTCGTGCTCGTGGCCGAGTTGCGCTGGAAGCCCAACTCGATCACCTCCACGACGATGCTCGCCGGCAACCCCACCAGCGAGGCGCCCCGAACCTCCGCCGCCAACGCCAGGTAGCTCCGGTCATCCGCAGGATTCGACAGCGGATTGGCCTTGATCATCGCCAGCGTCAGACTCCCCGAGGTCATCGCAAACCCAATCCCGCCGTCAGCCGGATCCGCCGGATTGTTGCCGGGCATCCCCACAAACAGGTCGCTGATCTGCAGGTCGAAGGTGATCAGGCTGGCGTCGTTGAGCGCAACCGTGCTCCCGTTCAGGCTCACATCCACCAACTGCCGGACCATCTCGAACTCGGCGGTCGCCGCCAACACCCCAAAGGCATTCAGCCGCAATTCGCCCCCGATCTTGGTCAGCGCCCCGTTGAGATCAATCGTCAGATCGCCCACCTCCACGGCACCCGTGTTCGCAAATGCCGCCCCATTCACCGAGTCGCCCTGACGGTTAATCGCCTTGGCCCAGTTGATCGGCGCCGCCGCCACCGGCACCGCCCCCGAGGCCGTGTTCAGCGACACTTCCAAGCGCGTGGCCACAATGTCCAACCCCGACGGCATCCCCGCCAGCGTGGCTCCCGCGATCTCCGTCACCACCGCCAGGTAACTCCGATTGTCCCCCGGCAGCTTGGTCGCATTGGCCTTCAACACCGCTAGCGCCAGCTTGCCCCCGCTCACCGAGAAGCCCGTCCCGCCCACCGCCGGATTCCCAGGATCCGCCCCGGGGATGCCCGCAAACAGATTCGTAATCGTCAGGCCAAACGTCAGCAGCGTGGCGTCATCCAGATCCTTCTCCGTGGTCGAGAACGTCCCGTTCCCGTTCAGGTCCACATCCACGGTCTTGCTCTCAAGCGTGAAGCTCGCGTCCACAAACACCAGGTTGAACAGCTCCAAATGGATGTTTCCACCGCTCACCTGCAGCAAATCCCCGTCCTCGCCTTCAAAGTCGATCGGCAGCCCGCCGCCCACCGGGACCAGCGCCTCGCCCGCCACCGCGCCCCCCGCGTTGAAGTCAATCACATGGCTGGTGTTGGCCGCGTCCGACGTCCGGTTAATGGCCACGGTCAGGTCGCTGATCGACACGTCCAGGCCCGGAACCCCGGCGAAGCTGGCATCGCCGACATCGGCCTTGAGCGCCGTGTAACTCTTCACCGCGGCCGGGTTCGCGGCGTCGTTGATCAGGGCCAGGGTGAAGCTGACGTCACTGAGGGTCAACCCAATCGCGTCACTCGTCCCCGCGCCCACCCCGGCAAACCCATCAACGCCGCTCGCACTCACCAGCAGGTAGCTGGTGCTCAAGTTCCGATAGCCCTCGGTTCCATCCCCCGTGCTCCCGTCCACCACCTTGAACCCACCGCTCGCTTTCTTCACCGCAAAGTCGCCCTCGAGGGTCACAAAGCTGAACAGATTGAACGCCAGCGACCCGGCCAATTGCAGCAAGTCGCCCTCGTTCCCATCAAAGTCGAACGGAATACTCGTCGTCGGCCCCGTCTCCACCTGGAGCGGCCCCGCCTTCCCATCGTCCGGCACAAACCCCGCCGTATCCACAAAATCCAGCACCTTGTTCGGATTCGCGACGTCACTCGTGCGGTTGATGACCAACGACAGCGAGTTCACCCCCACCGTCAGGCCCGGCACGCCCACAAAACTCGCGTCCGTCACACTGGCCTTCAGCGCGGTGTACTTCACCGTCGGCGCCGAGGCATGACTGAACAGCAACAGCCCGAACTCAACCCCCGTCAGGCTGAAGCCCAAGTCGTCCGCCGTCCCCGGCCCCCCCGGCACCCCCGCAAACGCGCTGCTCACCGTGCCTCCCACCGTCAAATACGGCCCCGTCAAGGTGGTCGTCGTGGGCGTCGCCGCGCTCGCGTCGGTCACCGCAAAGCTCCCACTCGCCTTCTTGAACGCGAAGGTCCCAGCCAGGCTCACAAAGTCGAAGGCGTTAATCTCCAAGCCGCCCGCCACCTTCAACAACGAGCCCTCGTTTCCGTCAAAGTCGATGCTCTGCTCAACGCCCGGGGCAACCGTCACCACCAGCGGCGCCGCCTTCCCATTGTCGAGGGCGTAATCGGGTGTGTCCTTGAAATCCAACACTTTGTTCGCCGCCAACGCGTCGCTCGTCTGGTTGATCTCCAACGACAACGACAACACATTCAATGTCAGCCCAGGGATCCCCTCCAGGCTCGCATCCCCAATCGCCGCCTTCAACGCCGTGTAACTCACCGGCGTCGGCCCCGCCAGGTCCTTCACCAACACCATCGCCAAGTCCAAATCCTCCAACCTGAGCGTAATCCCGCCCGCGCTGATCGTCGCCAGCCCAATCTGCGCGCCTACCGTCAAATACTCCACGTTCGTCAACGGGGCCGTCGTATTCCCGGCCGCATCCGTCACCGCAAACGTCCCCGTCGCCTTGCGGAAGGCAAACCCGCCGTCCAACGTCACGAACCCAAACACATCCACCACCGCCGTCCCCTCCACCGCAAATTGCACCTCCTTGTCCAACTCCGCGCTGAACGCCGGCAACAAACCGGCCGGGTCGTTGGCGTCATCCGTGGCGCTCGCCCAATCAACCCTCGCCACCCCCGGCGTCCCGTCCGTCGCGGTCGCACTGTTGATCCGCAGCGTCCCGCCTAGATCCACCGTCAAATCCGGAATCCCCACCAAGTTCATGCTCGGCAACGTCGCCTCGAGACCCAAGTAAGCCCGCTGGTCCGAGGGACCACTCAACACGGGCCGCACAATGGCCAACATCAGCGTCCCGTCGGTGATCGCAAAGCCAAGGGCATCCCCCACCTCCAGCGTGTCGTCGCTGTAGTCGGTCGGCGTCCCGCCATCGGCCAACTCCCCGCCTATCCCCGCAAAGACGTCCAAGCCGCTCAACGTCACCGCGACGACCGACGCCCCACTCAACGTCCCCAGGCTCGGGTTGCCCGTCACGACGTCCCCAGTGCCCATCGCCAAGTCGAACGAGGCCCTGCCCACCAACGTTCCGCTCAGCGCGTTCAAGGCCACGTTGCCCTTGGCCTTGAACTCCACGCTCGAGGTCAGGTTGCCCAGGGAGGTCCCGTT
Organism: uncultured Verrucomicrobiota bacterium; assembly: GCA_964629545.1. Classification (GTDB taxonomy): domain Bacteria; phylum Verrucomicrobiota; class Verrucomicrobiia; order Limisphaerales; family CAZVRY01; genus CAZVRY01. The sequence continues at coordinate 49,822 of CAZVRY010000009.1, forward strand.
CAACGCCGCCACCGCCGCGCTCAGGTCCAGGCCCGTGCTCGTGAACGTGCTCCAATCGAGCTTCGCCGGGTTCGGCAAGGCCGGGTTCCCGTCGCTGGCCTTGTTCACCAACAGGTCCACATCCCACGCCCCGAACTCGAGCACGCTCTCCAAGCCCACCAGGCGCCCGTCAAAGTCGTCCAACGCCACCCCGAGGTAGCTCGTGTCGTCCGTGGTCACCGCCAGGTTCGCCCCCGTGTCCACGATGCTCACCACCGTCAAGGTCGCCACACTCGCCCGGAACCCGAGCGTCCCGTCCGTGATCGTGTCATCCGAGAAGTCCGTCGGCGTCCCGCCATCGGCCAAGTCCCCGCCAATCCCCACCCACGTGTCCACGCCCGTCAGCGAGATCGTCACCGCGTTGGCATCCTGGCTCGCCCCGCTCGGCAGCGACGCGCTCCGCACCTGGCCCAACCCAAGGTCAAACGCGCCCTTGGCCACCACCACCCCGCTCAGCGCGTTCAAGGCCACATTGCCCTTGGCCTTCAAGTCCACGCTCGAGGTCAGGTTGCCCAGGGAGGTCCCGTTCAACGCCGCCACCGCCG
>CAZVRY010000009.1:50505-69437 GCA_964629545.1 uncultured Verrucomicrobiota bacterium
GCGTTGGCATCCTGGCTCGCCCCGCTCGGCAGCGACGCGCTCCGCACCTGGCCCATGGACACCTCGGCAAATCCCTTGGTAACGACTGCGCCGAAGGCATTGAGGGCCACGCTGCCGGCGACGGACGTCAGCGCGCCGGTTTCGCCTTCGAAGTCGATTGCGGGTCCAACTCCGCCTGTGACTGGGCTCCCGGCGACGTTGTCAGCAGGTCCGTCGTTGAAATCGAGCACACTGTTCGGGTTGAGGGCGTCGCTGGTTTGGTTGAGCGCGACGGTGAAGTTAGAGATGCCGAGGAGGAGGTCAGAGGCGCCGGTGAAGGAGGCATTGGCGCCGGTGGCCTTAAGCGCCCAGTAATCGGTGCTGGTGGCGGTGTTCGTGAAGAGCACCAGTGAGAATCCGACGGAGGAGGCCGAGAAGCCGAACGGCTGGGAGGGGTTGTTGACGCCGACGAGCGCGGTGATTCCGCCTCCCGAGACCAGGGTGTAGTCCACATTGGCCAGGGTGGTTCCGGAGGGGGATCCGTCGGCCAGCACCAGGGTCTGGTTTGTCCTGGTTTCGAACCCGAAAGCCCCGTCGAGGTGAACGTAGTCCTGAACCGAAAGGGAGGCGCTGGTGAGGTCGAACGTCAGGTCCGGGGTATCCCCGCTGAAGACGTCGCCCGTGCTCAGCGTGATCGTTCCTGACCCAGCCAACTCAAAAACCGAGTTACTGATCGCGGCACTGAGCGGCAGATTGAAACTCAGGGAACCCGTGGGCGTGAAGGTAACCAGATCGAAGAAGCTCGTGGTCACGAGTTCGGCCACGCTCAGGGTCTTATCGGGGTCCACGAATCCGACCCCGAGCCCGGCGGAGATGCCGGCGGATCCGCCGGTGACGGACAGCGAGCCGATGCCGTCGTAGCCGAGGGTCAAGTTGACCCCGCTGGCGTCGAGGCTGGCGCTGACCGCGAACTCGTCCAGGGTCAGGAGCACGCCTTCGGTCGCGGATCCTCCGGAGACCACCGAGAGCAGATCTTTGAAGTTAATCTGGATGGCAAAGGCGAGATCCAACCCCAGGTCGAGATCGAGGTTGATCGGATCCCCGCTCAACGGCAACGGCGTTGACCCGAGGTCCAGCGTGAAGGTGGTCGTGTGGGTCAGGCTCAGGTCGAACGCGATCGTGAGGACGGCGTCGCTGTAGGTCAGCTCGAGCTCGGGGTTGTCGAAGTTCGGGTCGACCCCATCGTCGAGGCCGAGCGCGTCTTCCAACGTCTCCTCGAGGTTGCTCAGCGCCGCGACCGCTCCGCGAATGGGGGCGATGGCGGAGTCGAAGGCCCCGAACAGGTCGAAGCCGATTCCGTCGAGCGGGTTCCCGAGCAGGTCGTTGAGGCTTTGGCCGATGAGAGGGAGAGGGGTGTTCCAGGCGGTATCGATTCGATCTCCGATATCCGCCACCAGGTCTTTGGCCTCCCCAAACGCCTGGCGGGCGAATTCGACCGGGTCAACCAGGCCGAGACTGATCAACCGGAGGGCGGCCGCTTTGTTATCGAGCAGGAGGGAGGTCGAAACCGTCGCGCTACCGTGTCCCGACACTCCGAGCAGTCGGAGGACCTGCCGTTGGGAATAGGTGTTGTGGACCAAGCCCCCATGGTCCACGGCCGAGCCAGCCGCTGCCGTCGTGACTTCGAACAGCACGGGGTCGGCCGGACTTCCGTTGTCCAATCCGGCGAACCCGCTCGAGGCCGAGTTGGTGGCTACCGTGCCGTCGCCGCCCGTGGGGCTGTTTCGAAACTCGTACCAGGCCTCCGCCGCGGCGGGGAGTCGCCCGATCACATTGGAGAAGGGCAGGATTTCGTTCTGCAGGCCCAGGCTGAGCACCGGGCCGGTATGGCGGACGGCCAGGTCGGGCGTATCCACCGCGGTGCTATATACTATATAGGTCCTCGCGGCCGTGCCGACAAAGGACGTCGGGCCCGCGGCGTTCAGATCGAGCAGGAGGCCGTTGCCGCCATCCACCGCCGCCAGAACCGTGAACAGCTCCGTCGCATCGTCGATGTCATCGAGGAACGCATAGGTCGCGAGCAGGTTGTTCAGGGTGGCAATGTACTGGTCGATGAACTCGATCTCGGTCGGGAGGGCGGCGTTGCTGATCACGCTGCCGTCCGGGTTGCTGATGCTGGCGCCGGCCTTCACCATCTCGTAGGCGTTGCTGACGAGGTTGGCCAGGAGGCGGGTGGCCGTCTTGAGGCTGAAGTCGTTCGCCAGCATCCCAAACGTCGCGCCGGTGCCCTGGTTCGGCACGCCGGTCTGGATCAGGGTGTTGACCGGCAACAGGCTCCCGCCGCTGGCGTAGGCCGGGCTTTGGAGGTAGCTGCGGGCAACCAGGCCCCCGGTGCTGTGCGTGATCAGGTCCACCGCCGCCGGGATCGACCCCGTCAGGTTGTTCCATGCATCTGCCGCCTGGTCCAACCAGTAAGCCAGGTAGTCCACCCCGGAATCGAAGCTGTCGAACGCGTAATCCGTAATCGAGGCCGCCGTGACGTCCGCGAGCACGCCGTCCTCCGTCCCATCGGCCGACACCGCCACCGGCACCCGCCAATCCCACAACGCCACGTAGAACGTGCCGTCCACCCCGGCCTGGTTCGTCCCGTTGGTGTGCCCGACATTGACCAGCGTCTGCACGATGTCCGAATAGGACTCCTGGAGGGGCTCCAACACCAACTTGGTCGGATCAATCCCCCGCGTCAGATACCAATCGTCAATCGGGTTCCCCGGGAGGGTGGTATTCACGAACGCCCCGCCGAACCCAGGGATGAACAGCACCGGCCGGTCGATCGAGTTCTCCACATTCTGCAGCGTCGGCGGCGTGGTCGCGGCCGGCACATTAATCGCCACATCAAACCCCGCCTCGCCATCGAACGCCACCGCCGCCACCGCCCCGCTCGCCATCAGCAACGTGTCGTTCCCGCCCCCCCCCTCGATCGTCGCCGCCAACGTGTAACCGGCGCCCACCTCGAAGCGATCCGCCCCGCTGCCGCCTCTCAGGGTGTCCACCTCGCTGAACGTGACCGTCGCCGAACCATTCGGGCTGACAGAGCCAGAATTAGGTCCGCTTAATACCCAGTCGGTCGTTACATCGGGCCCAATCAGCGTGATGTCAGCCAGAGCATTCCCGATGATGTTGGTGATCCCAACAAACCCCAAGCCGTCATCCCCGCTCCCGCTGCCGCTCACGTCCATCGTCCCATCCGCGTGCAACTGAATCGTGATCGTCAGCCCATCGTTGGCCGGCCCCGAGAGGTCGAGATCCGGCGGCGTGGGCGGGGCGGGCGGAGGCAACGGAGGCAGGGCGGGCAACCCGACGCTCGCCACCGGCCAGCGAGTCCACCCCTCCAGCAGCCCCATCCGAGCATCCGCAGAGGGAACCTCCGAGGTCAGGGAACCGTGGCCCGGAAGCCCGGCTCCCACAGCGGGAAGGGCGGGAAGGACACCCTCAGCGTCCGCTCCCAGGGCGTTCTCACCCTCGGCGGGAACTGCCACGGTGTGCGTCAGGGCCTTGGAGGTCTCCGGGGAAACGAAAACACCGCGCGGGCTGACCTCGGGTGCCGACGCGGTATCAACAGCAATTAGAGCTTGATTATCAACAAATTGCGAAGGTGGACCATTGGCCGACCGCAAGGTGGTCACCAACTGCTGAACGGTCAAATGGATCACGGGCGCCAGCCCCACAGCCTGCATGGGCGAAACCGGCCGGTCGGCAAACATCAGCGTGGTCCGCGCCTCAGCAACACAGCTTTCCGCGTCCTCGGCGCCCTGACCCCGGGCATCCTCGCGGTCTGTCTGCGCCCCCGCGGACTCATCTCCAACCCCCGCGTCGGCCGTGGTCTCGCCCGCCGCGTTCTCGATGTCACCCTTCGATTCCGTGGGCGCGTCGGGACCGCCCGACCGCCCGTCAACCGCGAGGCGATCGTTGGGTTCTTCGGAGCCTAGGTTGGCCCCGAACAGTTCATCGATCCCGGCGCCGAGGGAAGCAAAAGAATCTTGGGAGGATTGTTGGAAGCTGCCTGAGGCATCCAGGGGCGCCATGGTCTCCTCGATCGCGGAGAAGGCGCTGGCCTGGGGTGGCGGGTCACCGGCGCCCACGGACAGCGCATCTGCGGAGAGCAGAATGCGAGGCTCTAATGCCTCTAGCTCGTGACGTTGGCGGCGGCCAGCCATGTAAATCGGAATCGATCAATGGCCGCGCCAGGGACGTTGGGCCCGTGGACGCGGCCGGACTGCATTTCGGATGGTGCGTTTATACAGGATTGAGATCTTTCATCAAGCAAAAACGTCTGGCTAATGTCCACGGCACGGTCAATGGGTGGCCTTGCTCGATTGGGGGCCAGCCGCCTGGAAGCTGGCCGACCGGGAAGAGTGGATCGGCTTGGTGGCTCTCAAAGCCGACCTTCACCCCGAGCCTTCCTGGCCCGAACTGCAAGAGCGCTGTCAGCACAACCCCAACATCCCTTTTCGCGCCCTCCTCAAGCACCGCGCCAAATGAAAACGCCGTGCGCCGGTCCCGCACGAAGTCCCATCCGACCGGAATTCTGCGGGATCGAAGGCTCTGCCTGTCTGCTACCCCAAGCCTGCCTGCGGCGGTGTAGCTGTAATCGTCGCTGTTGTCGGTCTCGCCCTGGTACTTCTTCTTCGCTAGCCAACCGCGGCAAGCGTGGTAATACCATGTCGTTGTGGCAGCCCCCGTTCCCGCTGGCGCATGGGTCCAGGTGACCAGGTTGGTCATGTGGCCTTGGGCGTCGTAAGGGTATTGCACCGGGCAGGTGCTTCTGCCGAAGATCTTCTTGGGCAACTGGGTGGGAAAGAAAATGTTGCAGCGCCCTCATGGGTGAAACCTTTCTCGAGATGTCAATTGTCGTGACTTGACCCCATTGTTCCCCTGTCGCATGAACCCCGCCCCCGCCGACGCCAGACTCCCCTTGCGCCCTCCCCCGCGCGTCGGCTCGGGCCCCGTCGCCGCCCGGCCCCCGCTGCACGACCTCGACGAAGCGGAACGGATTGCCTCGAAGGACCGCAGCAGCCTCTACCGGGTCAGCCAGTTCTTCGAAGACCCCCTCCGCTACCATGCCTTCATTGCCATGTACGCGGTCATGCGCGTCATCGACGATCGGATCGACGGAGCGGGGGGCAAGTCACGCCTCCCCCTCGCCGACGGCCAGGCCCTCCACGCCTTTCTCGACGATTGGGAACATCGCATCCGTTGCGCTTACGCGTGACAGGTTCGTTGGCGACCCCGGCGGTTAGAGTTCCATACACGCCTGGAAAACACCGTGCCATCGTCGCGCAATCTCCTCCGCTCCGTATCGTCGAGCAAAGGCAGCGCCACGCATGCCGCAGGAATCTAAGACAGAACGGTCGGCCTCGAGCGCAAGCACTCCTTGGATTGCATCCTCGACTCTGGGGACCATGCGCAGAATGCAATTGCCCGGTTCAGGCTGCAAGATACCGCCGACTGGGACACCACCTCCGGCGGCGGCTAGGTATTCACTATGTGCCGAGTAGTCCGTATAGACAGCGGGCAGTCCAGATGCCATGCCCTCCCATGCGGGAATGCCGAACCCCTCACCACCACTAAGGTACAGCAACAAATCCCATAGACCATAAAGCACGCCCATCTCGTTCGGACGGAGCGCCGCGTTCAACGAATAGCCGTCGGTGTAATGAAGATCAGTTCCTTGCCGCACACCGTAAATCTGCTCCAAACGAGCCGTTGGCCAGCCGCCATTGAAGTACACGCCGGGTTGCATGTGCAACCAAAGAAATATGTCACGCCGGGGCCGGGCCGGTCGCAAATCTCCCGAGCAGCAATAGGCGCACTTGCCTTTCTGCGCGGGTGGCCGCGCGGCCTGGCTTCTTGACGAGGTTGGTAAGCACACCATCGATGTCTGCAAGTCGCGGCCAATACTGACACGCGAGCATCTGTTACAGCATGCGTACTGGCCACTGCGAAGGAGGTGGATAGCGTGATATAATACCCAGACCTGCTTGCGCCATTGATTAAGACCAATCCATCCGAGGATAAAGGCATCCTGTGGCATCCACTTAGGCAACAGGTCCTTCCGAAGCGCTGACTTCTCCTCGGGATTGAGCGGCTTGAATCGCTGCGTGTCCGCCGGGGCATAGATCACCGCGACCTTGTCCCGCGGGGAGTCCGGATATGCATCGCAGAGGGCTCCCTTGCTGAATTCAGACATTGTGATTAGACGGTCAGCCCTAAACAGTGCATCGTAGCCAAGCGGAAAAGGCCTGCCGTCCGCGTTGACGTAGAGGATGAGGCGATGCTTTCGCTCCTTCCTAGCGCAACATAAATGAAGGAGGGATTGGGGATCATTAAAGGCGAACACGATGTCGGGTTCAAAACTAGCAAGCGCTGCCTGGAATGTTTGCTGTCCATCGATGTCCGCGCGGAGAAGGGACATCCTTCCTCGGTCGTCCAACCTCATTGCTGTTGGCCGAATGGGCCAAGGAGGTTCCACCACGGCAAGAATGTGCCGCAAACCAACCTGCTCAACCAAATACGCGCCAGGGTACAACCGTGCCAGTGTTGTGAAGATCAACCGAGTGACCTCGGCCATTCCTGACGGGAGCACGGCGCTGTGTGTGACGACCAGAATTCTGGTTTGCTTCATCAACGAAAAGCTCTGTCCTCAGCGCGGTAGGATTGCAGACGGATCGGGAAACGCCTCGATCGCCAGCCAGCTACACCCACCCAGGTAGGGCCGCGACAGATCCAGAGGAGCGCTCGCCCTTCGCCACCGTCTAGGCTTTCGAGGAATTCACCCCAACCCTCGACAATCGCGGCCCCATGGCCATCTAGTGGCAGGTTCCTTATGGAGAAGGGGCCCGGTCTGGAGCTCTGGCTGAGGCTGGGGGCCTCTCGACTCTTGCTGCAATCTCCATGAACTTCTCCAGTCTTTGCGCAAAATACTGCTGCGTGACTAACCGGTACCTCTCGGGAATACTGCTGCCGACGATGGCCTCATTCAGCGGTTCGATGCTCTCCTGAAGCCGCGTCACCGTCTCCTGGAGATGGTCCAGAACGGCTTCTTTGCCGATGGCGCTGACCACCGGCGGATCGTAAGGGCCATGCGCGGTTTCCGTTGTGGTCGCGCCAGCGCGAGCGATAAGGGGGATTAGGGTGCTCAGAACCTCGGGCGGGATTTCAACCCCTTGCGCCCTCGCGTAGTCCGAAACCAAGCCGGCCTCACGGGCGGCGGGCTTCAATCCCTCGAAGCGGCGGTACTCCTCATAGCGTTCCTCGCCAAGTGTTGAGCGCGCCTGCGCATCATAAGCCAAGCGTTCCCTCTGGACTTCGGCTACAGCTTCACCAGCAGCGATCGCCTTAGCATGAATCGTCAACCGCCTCGTGCTAAGAAGCTCGGCGTCTTGTGGGGAGGCGCCCAACCCGCTGAGCAGGGTTGCGTACGCCTTGCTCTCCTCGAGGTAAGTCTGCGCCACCAGATTGCTAAGCACGTGCTGGTTGATCGATCCCACCCGATCCTCCCGGGTCTCTTGCGGGCGTCGGGCGATCTTGTCACGACTGGTCGAGACAGTGGTTCGGTTCGAGGACCCATGTGCGATCGAGGATTGCTGCCCAACGTGAACCTGACGGTGTGAGTTCAGTTCGTTCTCCGCCCGGACCTGCGCAAGTTCTTCCCGCAGAGTTTCGGCGCTACGACCGCCAAGGAAGAGCCCTGCCCCAAAGGTGAGCAGCAATGCAGCCGCGCCAAAGAGCATCCTGTGTCTACATCCGCTCATATAGAGGGCGATACGTTGATTACGACTCGCAATCTCGCTCTGCAGACACTCCTAACCCTCGTTAGCCACAAGGGCCTCCATCATCTCTAGACGCCGCCACACCATCCCGCTCATGCAGCCACACCACGGATGCCACCCCATGACGGTGATGAGGGAGCAAGCGCCTGTTCGTGTTACCTGTCCTCGGTCGTTCCCCAAGCCTCCGCCCACGCGTCATATGGGTTGCCATTACTGTCTCGAACCGCGGCTTCTGCATAAGACGTGGTTGTCTTGTCCGCATACACGATTGAGTTTACGTGAGTGTTATACTCCCAATCGCTGCTATTCTCCACTTCTTGCTGTAGGCAGTTTCGCCGGAGTTTGAACCATTGGACATAATCGAACACCGACGACGTATACCAGGCCTGGGGAATATACTCAGTGCCGTTGTCGGAGACGATCGAGTAGAAGGGCCCTGAACTCGTGGAGTGTCCTTCGCTGTCGAGTGGGCAGTCGAAGCCGTTAAGCAGCAGCCCGGGGACGGAAAGGCCGACGGTCACAAGACGATTGCATGATGTCTTCACAGACTTGGATCCCCTTTCCAGGATCTAAGTGGCCTATACCACGCGGCCGTTGTAGCTGTCAACGCCGAATTCTGCAGGACCTGCAGTTCTGCAGTTCGGGTGTGTGAGGTGGCCGGTTGCGCCCCCTTCTTTGGAGATCTGGCCCGCGGCCACTGGGGCGGCAGCGAAAGCCGCAAACCACTGGGTGCGCGACGCCTGCATGCGCGAAGACCAAACCCGTTCCAGGAACTACAACCTCAACTGCAACCTCGCGGCCCTGCGCGTCGGCTTGGTGGCTCTCAAAGCCGACCTTCACCCCGAGCCTTCCTGGCCCGCACTGCAAGAGCGCTGTCAGCACAACCCCAACATCCCTTTTCGCGCCCTCCTCAAGCACCGCGCCAAATGAAAACGCCGTGCGCTAATGTCAGGAGTAATCCCTCCTGCCGGGAAAAGAAACTCGCCAATCCCTCATCCAACGCCTAGCTTGAGGGTGTCATCGGCCACACGGTTACTCCTTCGCACTCGACCATGAAGAAGCCCATCAACGTTCTGATCGTCGAAGACTCCGAATTCGATGCCCGCATCATGGTCAACGTTCTGCGCCAGGGTGGCTACGACCCCAAGTGGCGGCGGGTGGAGACGGCCGAGTCGATGCGCGCCGCCCTCGAGGAGGAGGAATGGGCCGTGATCCTCTCGGACTACAACATGCCGTCCTTCAGTGCTCCCGAAGCCCTCCGCCTGCTCCAGGAGAGCGGGCACGACTTGCCGTTCGTGATCGTCTCTGGGGGCATTGGCGAGGATACCGCGGTGGCGGCAATGAAGGCGGGCGCCCACGATTACCTCATGAAGGGTCACCTGGCGCGGCTGGTTCCCGCCGTGGACCGTGAACTCCGGGAAGCCGAGAGCCGCGCCGCCCGCCGGCAGGCCGAACTCGCGCTCCGCGAAAGCGAACTCCGTTACCGCCTCCTTTTCGAAACCGCCACCGATGCCGTGCTCCTCATGAACACGGGAGGCATCGTCCAGTTCGCCAACCCTGCCGTCCAAACGGTCTTTGGCTATGCCCCCGAGGAGTTGGTGGGACAGAACCTCTGCCTCCTCCAGCCCGAGAACCTTCGCCAGAGCTGCTCCGAAGGCCTCCTGCCCTACTTGACGCGACGGGAGCAACGGCCCCGGCAGACCGCCGAGGAGATGACGGGACGGCGCAAGGACGGCACCGAGATCACGATTGAGGTTGCCTTCAGCGAGATGGAACTCCATGGCGCCCACCAGATCGTCGGTTTCATTCGGGACGTCACTGAGCGCAAGCGGACCGAGGAGGCCCTGCGGGAGAGCCAGGAACAGTTTCGCGTCGCCCGCGAGATCCAACAGCGCCTCTTCCCGAAGGCCGCCCCCCAGGTCCCTGGCTTCGATATCGCCGGCATGTCCTACCCCGCCGAGGCCACCGGCGGCGATTACTTCGACTTCATCCCCATGATGGACGGTCGGATCGGGATCGTCGTGGGCGATGTGACCGGCCACGGGATCGGCCCCGCTATGCTCATGGCGGAAACCCGGGCCTACCTGCGCATCGCCGCCCGGAACCGCCAGCACCTCAGCGAGATCCTCCCCCGCGCCAACCTCATGCTGGCCGAGGACGTCGACTTCGAACGGTTCGTCACCCTCCTCATGGTGTCCGTCGATCCCCAGGAACGCGTCCTCCACTTCGCCAACGCCGGCCACCCCGCCGGCTTCCTCCTCCACCCCGATGGCTCGATCAAAGCGCGCCTCAACCGAACCGGCGTCCCGCTCGGCCTCAAACCCGAAACCGATTACCCCGCCAGTCCCCCCATCCCGCTCGCCCCCGGCGACCTCATCCTCCTCCTCACCGACGGCGTCGAGGAGGCCATCTCCCCTGCCGAGGAGTTCTTCGGCACGGAGCGCACGCTCGAGGTCATCCGTGCCCACCGCCACCAACCCGCCGCAGAAATCGTGGACGCCCTCTATCAAGCCGTCCGCGCCTTTGGCCAGACCGCGACCCAGATCGACGACGTCACGGTCGTGGTCGCCAAAGTCACCGCGTGAAGCGTTGCGCCTCGTAACGCAGCACGGACAGGCAATAAATCGCCGCCGTTTCACTCCGCAAAACATTTGGCCCCAAAGTGATAGGATAGGCGCCACTTCCCTGAATCGCCTCGATCTCCTCCGGCGTGAAATCGCCCTCTGGCCCCACCCATACTCCTATGGACTCCGGCCCCCGCCCCCGTTCCTCCATGAACGCGTCGAGATAGGCCCGCGGATGCCGCGCCCCCGCACCCAACGAGGCTACCAACCCCAATTCGCACCCGGTCGCCTGCCCCAAAACGTCACCAATCCGAGCCGGCGGCGTCACCACCGGCAACCACGGCCAACCGCTCTGTTTGATCGCCTCCACCACCGTCGCGGTCCACTTGCGCGCCTTCTCCCCCGCCTCGTCCGGCCGCACCTGGGCCACTCCGCGCCCGGTCAGGACCGGCACCACCCGACCCACCCCCAACTCCGTGGCCTTCTGCAGGATCCAATCCATGGACTTCGTCCGCGTCACCGCCTGCCACAAGGTGATCTGACACCCCACCGGCGGATGCCGAGTCCTTGCGCGGACCTCCAACACGACGGAGCGCTTCCCAATCTCCCGCACCGCGCACCGCAACTCCTGCCCCGCCCCGTCCAGCACCACCACCTCGTCCCCCACCCCCACCCGCAGGACGTGCCGCGCGTGGTGAGCCTCCGCCTCCGCCAACTCCAGGATCCCCCCTTCACAGGAACCAGGCGGCAAATAAAACCGATGCATGCCCGCTCCTCCCAGACGCCTGCTATCCCCCACCCCCCATCGCGGGCACCGCGAACAACACCCCGCCAAACAACAACCACGCCAACACCAGCGTCCACCCCACGTTGAACGCCTGCGCCCCCACAAACGCTGCCGCCGGACGCCCATTCCCCATCGCCAGCAAGTCCACAAACCGCGTCTCCAAGCCAATCGAGACAAACGCCAGGGCAAACCACCAGTTCCGCAACCCGTCCAAGGTCCCCTTCGCCCGGCCCGCCACCCCCGGCTCCACCCAGAAGGAAAACAACAGGGACGCCCCCACGAAACCCAGGACGAACTTCGGAAAGCGCTCCCAGATCACCCTCGCACTCACGGTCCCCCTTCCCCCGGACTTCTGCCGCATCGCCCACCACACCGAGAGCAGAAACGCCGCCACCCCAATGAGCACGTTCTGCGAAAACTTCACAATCACCCCGGTCTTCATCGCCGACTCGCTGATCAAGGCCCCCGCCGCCACCACCGAACCGCTCGTATCCAGCGTCCCCCCTAGCCACGCTCCCCCCACCAACTCCGGGATCCCCAACTCCCGCACCGCCCACGGCATCAACACCATCATCGGCACCGCCACAATCAACACCAGCGACGTCACATACGACAGCTTGCGCCGATCCCCATTGATCGCCCCGCAGGCCGCAATGGCGGCCGACACCCCGCAAATCGAAACCGCGGTCGCCAGCATGGTCGCGAACTCATCATCCACCTTCAGCCGCCGAGCCAGCCAAAATCCAAACCACCACACCACGCTCACCACCCCCACCGCCTGCGCCACCCCCAATCCCCCCGCCCGCAGGATCTCCTGGATCAGAATCGTCGACCCCAGAATGACCAGGCCCGTTTTGATGTAGAACTCCGTTCTGACCGCCTCCCGGAGCCAGTCCGGCAGCCGCACCAGGTTGCCGATCGTCAACCCCACCCCAAGCCCGAACAGCACATACTCCAACCCCCAACTCCGCGCCCAGGCGTGCCCCGCCAGGTACTGCGCGACCCAGGCCAAGCCGAAGACCACCGGGAACCCCGCCGCCACGCGCCACCTGTTCGCGCCCAAGACCCCTAACGCCACCAGGGTGCATACCCCGGCCACCCCCCCCATCGCCAAGATCCGCTCCCAATTGCCCCACGACCACACCCCCCCACTTCCACGCCGCCGGCCCAGGCGCCCACCCCGCCAACGCCAACCCAATCAACCCCGCACCCACCATCACCGCCCACCAGTCCTCCAGGTGCCACCACCGGACCCGTGCCGCCGCCACCACGTCCTTCGCCGGGGCCGAATGCCCTCCGTCTTCACCCATAACCTAGGAGCGGAAGAAGTTCTTTGCCTTCTCGAAGAAACTCCGGCTCAACGGGTTCACCGTGGAATCGCACAACTCCCCAAACTCCTGCAGCTTCGCCCTCTGCGCGCTGTTCAAATGCGTCGGCACCTCCACCGTCACCCGCACGTGCAGATCTCCCATCCCATACCCCTGCACATTACGCACCCCCTTCCCCTTCAACCGGAAGATCGTCCCCCCTTGAGTCCCCGCCGGAACCTTGATGCTCGCCCGTCCCGTGATCGTCGGCACCTCGATCTCCGCCCCCAAGGCCGCCTGCACGAAACTGATCGGCACCTCGCAGACCAAATCGTCCCCGTCGCGATGGAAAATGTCGTGCGGCTTCACATGCAAGACCACGTAGAGATCCCCCGACGGTCCGCCCCGCACCCCTCCCTCCCCATTCCCGCTCGATCGTAATCGTGCCCCCGTGTCCACCCCCGCCGGTATCTTCAGCCGGATCTTCGAAGCCCGCTCCCGCCGCCCCGCACCCCGACAGGTCCGGCACGGACGCTCCACCACGCGCCCCGCCCCCTCACACCGGGGACACGTCTGCGCAATGCTGAAAATCCCGCGCGAGGCCACGACCTGGCCCCGACCATGACAGGTTGGACACGACTTCGTGGAACTTCCCGGTTCCGCCCCCGTCCCGCGACAGGCATCGCACGTCTCGGGCTTGTTCAAGGACAACTCCTTCTCGCACCCCAGCACCGCCTCCTCGAAGCTGATCTCCAAATCATAACGGAGGTCGGCCCCCCGCTGGGGCCCCGTGGGATCTCGTCGCTCGCCCCCGAAAATCTCGTCGAAAATACCCCCGCCTCCCCCGCCCCCCCCGAAGACCTCGCGGAAAATCTCGAAGGGATCGTGGAACCCGCCGTACCCCCCGCCCCCTCCTCCCGCCGACGCCCGCGCCCGGGCATCGAACGCGGCGTGCCCATACTGGTCGTAGGCCGCCCGCTTCTGCGAATCGCTCAAGACCTCGTAGGCCTCACCCAACTCCTTGAACTTCTCCTCCGCCGACTTGTCCCCGGGGTTCTTGTCCGGATGGTATTTGAGCGCCTGCTTGCGGTAAGCCTTCTTGATCTCCTCCTCGCCCGCGCCACGCTCAACCCCCAGCACCTCGTAATAATCGCGTTTGGCCATGTTAATGGGTCCCAGATCCCCAGTCTGCCGACTACCCCTCTGCCACCTCGGGCGCAGGAACGGCCGTTTCCCCGGCACCCGCCGGCGCCCCCGAGGCCGCCGGCGCCTGGGCCACGATCACCCCCGCCGCACGCAACAACCGCTCCCGCAACTTGTATCCCTTCCGCACCTGCTGCACGACGTGCCCCTCCGGCACCTCCGCCGTCTCCCGCTGCGACACCGCCTCATGCCACGTGGGATTGAACGGTTGCCCCGTCGCATTGATCTCCTCCAAACCCGCCTCCCCCAACACCTGCCGTAGCTGGCTCAGGATCATCCCTACCCCCGTTCGAATCGATTCCACCGTCGCCCCAGCACCTTGGCTCGCCGTCATCGCCATCTCGAAATTGTCCAGCGTCGGCAGCAGTTTCTCCAGCAAACCCTCGTTCGCGAACTTGACCGCCTCCTGACGATCCCGCGCCGCCCGCTTCTTGAAGTTCTCCATCTCGGCCGTCAGGCGGAGCAACCGCTCCCAATGCTCGTCGGCCTTCGCCGCCTTCGCCACCACCGCCTCCCATTCCTCCAGAGACGGCACATCCACCGCCGTCGCCAGGGTCGCCGCATGCAGTTCGGAGTCGGTCTCCGCCGCCGCCGCCGTCGTTCCCGGCGGATTCACTTCCTGCTCCACTTTTCCGTTCTCAGTCATGGGTTCGATTCGTTTATTGTCAGAGCCGCAGAACTTACACCAGCCCCCAAGCCCAGCAATTCTCATTTTGAAAAAAGGAGGCCCCCTCTCCCCGCGCCTCGGCTCCCTTCTGCCTTTCCAGTTAATGGGTAGCTTCCAAGTCGAACGAACCGACGCGCATGGGGACCATGAACCTGAAATGCGCAAGCGCTTGGAAATCAACGAACGCATGTTCCGGTTCATGGAGAGAATTTCCGAAGCCAGGCTTCGCGCATTGAACCCCGGAACCGGAGAGGGATGGGATTACGATTACGATTAGGAGTAGGAGTTGGGAGTCTGCCTTCTGCACTCTTCCTTCTTCCTTGGTTCATGGAGAGTTAGCTAGGGTGACAGGTCACCTCCATGGCGCACTCCAAGAGCTTCGTCTCAACCCGGGGTGGGCGCGGTCGCGCCAGCGTCGTGGAGTGCGGCGGTGCTCCGCCGCTTTCGATTCGGGCGCGGCACCACGCCGACCGCGGTCAATCAGGGTGACAGGTTCAACTCCATGGCGCTTTGGACCCCTGAACCGTTTACGTTTCCCCTCTCCCTTTCTCCCTCCCCCCAACCTGAGACAACGCATCGCTGGCATCGGTTGGGGGGAGGGATGGGGTGAGGGGCGACGGTTCATGGAGAGAATTGCTGGGAGACGATCGGTCCTCCTTGACGTGATGTCCCATGCTGTCCAAGAATGACGCAAACCTTGCGACGTGACTCCGCCCTGCCTATGAAACCAAACCGCCTGCTTCAACCCGTTCTCCTGCTTGCCCTCTCGGCAAGCGTCCTCCCAACGCTCCGGGCCGATTACCCCGCTGAAGTCCTGGCCGACCAACCCGTCGGCTATTGGCGACTGGCCGACAACGCCGCCATCCCCGCCCCCGACGTCGCCGTCAACCTTGGCTCCCTCGGCACCGGCGCCAACGGCGAATACCTCGGCAAACCCGCCACCGCCCAACCCGGCGCCCTCATCGGCAGCACCGACACCGCCGTCAACTTCACCGGCGGCCGCTACTGCGGCGTCCCCTGGTCGTTCGAGGTCAACCCGAACCCGCCATTCACCGTCGAGTTCTGGGTCAAACCCAACGTCGCCCTCACCGGCACCACCCTCACCTGCCCTCTGGCCTCCCTGCGGCGCGTCACCCCGGCTGCCGAAGGCTTCATCTTCTACCAAAGCGCCACCGGCTGGAATTATCGCCAAGGCGATTCCGCCAATAACTACACCGTCGACCTCACCGGTGTCGTCACTATCCAACCAGGCACCTGGTACCACCTCGCCGCCACCTACGATGGCTCCACCGCCATCCTCTACGTCAACGGCGTCGAAGCCGCCCGCAAAGAAAACGAAACCCGCTTCGCCGCCAACCCCTCCGTCAACCTCGGCATCGGGGCCCGCGGCGATAACGCCTTCCACTACGATGGCCACCTCGACGAAGTCGCCCTCTACTCCAGCATCCTCACCCCCGCCCAAATCGCGGAACGCTACGCCAACGGCACCAGCCAAACCCCCTCCCCCGCCTATAACCAACTCGTCCTCGCCCAACAACCCCTCGCCTACTGGCGCCTCGGCGAAGGCCCCCTCCCTCCGCTCCCCACCGCCGCCAACGCCGGCTCCCTCGGCCCCGCCGCCAACGGCTCCTATATCAATGGCGCGTTCAACCAGGAACCCGGTGCCCTCCCCGGTAACGCCGCCGCCGCGTTCGACGGCGCCAACGACAAAATCGATGTCCCCTTCCTTCCCGAACTCAATAACCCCACCGCTTACTCCATCGAATGCTGGGCCATGGTCATGGGCGGCACCGGCAACCACCGGTCCCCTCTCTCCTCGCGCGATGACGCCCCCCAACGCGGCTACATCTTCTATGCCGCCCCCGCCGATACCTGGGAGTTCTGGACCGGCACCGGTTCCGGCTGGCACTCCCTCGTCGGCCCTACCTTCCTCGAAGGCTCCTGGTACCACCTCGTTGGCACCTACAACGGCGCCACCAAACTCTTCTACGTGAACGGCGAACTCGTCGGCGCCGCCACCTCCACCACCTCCCCTAACACGGCCCGTCCCCTCCGCATCGGCGCCGGGGCCACCGAAGGCGCCGGGAACTACTTCTTCAACGGCCTCGTCGATGAAGTCGCCGTCTACCCCACCGTCCTGACGCCCAGCCGCGTCTACAACCACTTCAAAACCGGCAGCGGCGTCGAACCGAACCCCGTGTTCCCCACCGTCGTCCAAGAACCCCAAGGTCTCACGGTCTTCCTCAACCAACCCGCCTCGTTCTCCGTCCTTGCCCTCGGATCCCTCCCCCTCCAATACCAATGGAAGCTGAACGGCAACGATATCCCCGGCGCCAACGGCTCCACTTACTCCATCCCCTCCGCCTCCCTCGCCGATAACGGCGATTATACCGTCGAAATCTCCAACGCCGCCGGCCCCGCCCTCAGCGCCCCAGCCACCCTCAACGTCCTCAATATCACGATCCCAGAAATCCTCACCCCGCCCCAAGACATCACCGTCTACGCCGGCGGCACCGCCAACTTCTCCGTCGTAGCCTCCGGGAGCCCCAACCTCACCTACCAGTGGCAGTTCAATGGCGCCGACCTCGCCAACGAAACCAACGCCACCCTCGCCGTCGTCAATGCCCAAACCGTCAACCAAGGACCCTACGCCGTTAAAGTCACCTCCGAAGTCGGCACCACCCCCAGCGCCGCCGCCACCCTCACCGTCATCACACCCCCAGCCAATAGCTACCCCGCCATCGTCATGGCCGACCAACCCGCCGCCTTCTGGCGCCTCGGCGAATCCAGCGGCCCCACCGCCCTCGACTTCGCCGGCGGCTTCAACGGCGCCTACCTCGACGGCATCGTCCAAGGCCAACCCGGCGCCCTCGTCGATGACCCCAACACGTCCGTCGGCTTCGACGCCTTCTCCGGCAAAGTCGAAGTGCCCCACGCGGCCCCCCTCAATACACCCCAGTTCACCGTCGAATGCTGGGCCCGCCTCGCCTCCGGTTCCGGGGGCTATCGCTCCCCCCTCACCTCCCGCGCCGATCTCCCCCAACGCGGCTACATCTTCTACGCCACCCCAGCCAATGTCTGGGAATTCTGGACCGGCCGCGGCGATTCCTCCGGCTGGGACGTGATCGCTGGCCCCGCCGCTAACTTCGACGAATGGACTTTCCTTGTCGCCACCTACGACGGCACCACCAAACGGTTCTATGTCAACGGCCAGCAGGTCGGCACCTCCACCGGCGCTTACGGGGCCAACAACGATCGACCTCTCCGTATCGGGGCCGGCGCGACCGATAACCCCGTCGGCAACTTCTTCTTCGCCGGCGAAGTCGATGAAGTCGCCGTCTATCCCTCCGCGCTCTCCCCAGAGCGGATCGCCCTCCACTATGCGGCCGCCTTCGGCGCCAGCACCCCTCCCACCGTAACCCAACACCCCAACTCCCAAGCCGTCCTCCCAGGCGCCACCGTCACGTTCTCGGTCGCCGTCGCCGGCAGCCTCCCCCTCGCCTACCAATGGCAAAAAAACAACACCGACCTCCCCAACGAAACCAACCCCACCCTCGTCCTCAACGATGTCCAAGGCGCCGCCTCCGGCGATTACCGCGTCATCGTCAGTAACGTCGCCGGCACCGCCACCAGCAACCCCGCTACCCTCACCGTGGTGGTTCCCCCCGAACTGCCCTATCACCAAGTCATCCTCGCCGATGGCCCCGTCTCCTACTGGCGCCTCAACGAAACGAGCGGCGACATCGCCGACGACCTCGTCAGCGTCAACGACGGCACCTACCTCGGCGGGGTCACCCTCGGGGCCCCCGGCGCCCTGGTCGGCGATGCCGACCTCGCCGCCATGTTCTCCCAAGGCAACCAAACCAAGGTGGACGTGCCCTTCAACCCCGCACTGAACCCGGCTGTGTTCTCCATCGAGACCTGGGTCAAGGTGACCGGCGGCACGGGCCATCGCTCTCCCATGACCTCCCGCGCCGACAATCCCCAGCGCGGCTATATCTTCTATGCCGAACCCGGCAATACGTGGCAGTTCTGGACCGGCACCGGCGCCCAGGTCGGCTGGAACATCATCCCCGGACCCGCCGTCCGCCCCAATACCTGGACCCACCTCGTCGGCACCTACGACGGCACCGTCAAACGGTTCTACATCGACGGCGTCGAGGTCGGATCCAACACGAGTGTCTTCGGACCCAACGACGAAAGCACGCTCCGCCTCGGCGGCGGCGCCAGTGAAAGCCCCGTCGGCAATTTCTTCTTCGAAGGCAGCGTCGACGAGGCGGCGGTTTACGACAAAGTTCTCACCCCAGCCCAGATCCTCACCCATTACGCCCTCGGGGCCAAACCGTTCACCCCGCCCACCCTCAGCATCGCCGCCACCTCCAATGGCATCGTGATCACTTGGGCCAACGGCACCCTCCAAGAATCCACCGCCGTCACCGGCGCCTCCTGGCAGTCCCTCCCCAACGCCACCTCGCCCATGACGGTCACACCCTCGGGAACCATGAAGTTCTACCGCGTTACCCGGTAACTCTAGCGAGTCGTGACCTCAGACCCGCTCCGGCCCCCATTTTCGTGCAACGCGCCTTCGCCGTC
>CAZVRY010000010.1:0-68142 GCA_964629545.1 uncultured Verrucomicrobiota bacterium
GTTATTGTCGTTCATACGGATGTCTGGCTTTCTTTGGTTTGGGGTTAATGGATGGATTTCCCGGACGAGTCGAACCACCGGCCCGTATCGAGCAGGCAGCAGGGCGCCTCCGGGAACTTGGCCTTGACCTGCTTCTGGTAGGCCACGGCCTTCTTCTTGGTTTCAAAGGAGCGGTCGAAAAACCCCTCCTGGGCGGCCCCATCGGGTGGCATGACCCGCCACCGGAAGTGATTCCGGTAACGGATCGGTCCGCGCACGAGAGGCGGGGCCTGAATGGTGATGCTCATGGATTCCTTGGGGGAAAAGGCCGAACACGCCCTGTCGCGTGCCCAGCGGGTTGGGTTTGGGAGAGGCGACAGGACCTCCTAAGAGGCACGGGGTGAAGATCCACGCCTTGCTTGGCTCCTCCCACGCGGGGTGCGCGGGAGAGGACTGGGCACTCAGGAGAGGTATCCGGCCTCTCGAAGTGAGAAGTGCCGGTCGGCGCCGACGATCACATGGTCGAGCAACTCGATTTTCACGAGTTGACCGGCCCGCAGCAGGTCACGCGTTACCTTGATGTCCGCTTCCGATGGGGTGGGATCTCCGCTGGGGTGATTGTGCATCATCAGAATGGCGGATACTCCGCCCGCGATGATTGCCAGCCGGAACACTTCGCGTGGGTGCACGAGGATCGTGTCCAGCGTCCCGATGCTGACCAGATGATGCCCTTTGACCCGCCGGCGCGTGTTCAAGAGGAGCACGACCAGGCACTCGCAATCGGGATTGAAGTACGGGCCCGTGGCCACATGCAGGCGCCAATACTCGGCCGCCTGGGCCGGTGTGTCGCAAAGCGCCAGGGACTCCGGCACCGGACACTCCCGCAAAGCCACGACCTTGAATTCACGGGGAACACGCTTGCTCATGATGCCTCCCCTCGAATCAGCGCCATCAACTGACCCGGTGGAACCAGTTCTGGCTGAGGCGTTTCCTCCGGCAAATGAATGGCCGACACCCGAAGATGCCGGGACAGCCGATGCCGTGTTTCTGAAGCGCCCCGTCGTCCTGCCTCGTCCGAATCGAACATCAGCACGACGCCGTGGGGCGCGATGGTAGCGATCCGACTTTCCTGGGCCTCAGAGAGCATGCTCCCCATCAGGGAAACCACCCGCCGAAACCCAGCCTGCCAGATCGCCATGCAACCGAAGAACCCCTCCACCACGACCAGCGGTTCAGTCCCAGCCGGCGCGCGGTGTTGGTTGAAGAGTTCCAGCGACTTTCGAAACCCTCGCGGCAGCCGGTATTTGGGTTCGCCCGCAAGGGGATCACCGGGCCAGCGACCTGCGTAGGCCACGAGCCTCCCATCCGGGTCATGGATCGGGATCGCGATCCACCCGCGCAGACTTCCGTACTGGCACCATCCGAGCCCAAAGGTCCGGATCGTCTCGGCACTCAGTCCTCGCTGGGTCAGGTAGGGGTGTTCTGGGTCAAGGCCGCGCAGCGTGAAGCCCAGGGCCGAGTTGCGCACGACGCGAACCCGCTCCGGACGTTCCCGATGCTGATGCTCAGGCCGGCCATTCCCTCCTTGCACCTGGAACCAGTCCTGGATGAGCAAACCGGCTTCCCGGACTCCGACCCGCTCCATTCGGCTGACGAAGTCCACGATGCTGCCTCCAGCCTGGCAATCGCCAAAGCAGATCCAGCAGTTGTTCGCCAGGTTGACCCGAAACTGCGTGGGATTGTGACCTTGATGCAGCGGGCAGACTCCACTCAAGTTCTCCCCGCTCCGACGCAAACGCACCAGAAGCCCGTAGCGATCCAGCACCTGGCTGATCGAGACGGTCTCCTTGAGCGTGTTGAAGCCGACAAACCGGCATTCTGTGATCATGGTAATTCCCTGTAGAAAAAGCGAAAGGAGAGCCCCTTGAGGAACTCTCCTATCACAAGACGTGTCTTGGGAGGCCTGGCTACGCGCGAACCACGTTCAGGCTGCGATTGAAAACGACGACCTCGGCACTGCCGCGACGATCCCCGTTTCCATTGCTCCAGGAAGACACACGACCCTGGAACTCCACCCGCACGCCTTCCTGGGACAGCAAAGTCTCCAGGTCGGCGGACGGGTTGAACAAAACGCAAGGGACGAGATTGACCCGTTCCTTGCTCTCGCTGTCATCCTGACCGTCCCGAGTCTCAACCCCAAAGCGCAGGATCTTGCGATCCGTGCCCTTTGAAGTGACCGGTCCAATCAGACGCCCAGCTACCACACACACGTTCATACACTTCCTTTCTGATGATTGCCAAAACCAGTTCTGACTTGGGCCGACAGCGCGTGCTATCGAAACAACCCAAGGCGGTAAACCGATGCTGACAAAGTCTTTCGAAAACAAACTGCTGAGGCTGGCCGCTCGTGAAAACGAAACGGCCAGATCAGGACTGCCTCAAAAGGTCAGTCCTGCAGTTCGCTTTGATGGGATGAAGAGGACTCCAGGTAGAAGAAACGGTAGGAGCGAATCAAGTGATCGAGCTTCTGGTCCATTTCGTGGAGCCGATGGCGAAGCTCGCGGATGAAGGCCAGGAAATGCTTGCGTTCAGATCGAGGGGAAAGTCGTTTGCGTGCTCTGCGGGATTTGCGTGCCATGATGAAATCCCATGGCCCGGTGGCTTAATAAACCTTGTGGGCGAAGGGATCGGAGGACGGGTGCGGCGTGACGTTAGACAGTCTCACCTGAGACCGACAAACGTCATTAGACGTATAATCACAGCGACTCAATCGCGCTTCGGAGCGACGACGCACTGCCTCGGAGGACACGCAGGCATCACAAGGTCTCAAGGTAACCGAGCAATTCTTCCGGTCTGCTATGCACTCGAACTCCAAAGTGCTCGTCGAGCCTCAATAATTTACTCCTGAGAAGGTGTTCCATCGCACCATCGCAGAAATACGCCGCGCTTGCCGGGATTCCAGCACTTGCGTGCAGGAAGTCGAACACGTCATTGGACCGAATCTTTCCTCCGCGAACCACTTGCGCTGCACACATACCGGCAACAATCTCGCAGCACGGAATGCGCCCATAGTCCCGCGAGTTGATCATCTCCTGGGAAATGGAACTCACCCGTTCTCGGACATCTACGGGCTTTGTCTCGCCTAGGATCGTTTCTATGTGGGAGAGGGCTCGACTCGAATATTCGCCGACTACATCCTCTCTGCATTGCTTGGCCAGATCCCAAAATGGCATGGGACAGGATTTCTGGCGTGCCGGTAACTCCATCCAGTTACTGAAACAGCTACCGTTAGCCTTGCGGGGCATCACTCCTAGGGTCGTAAGCCTTTGGCAGTCGCAAACGGTCAGCTCCCAATGCAAGTCTATGCTCACGTGGTCCCACGCCGCCGATATCTCAGGTGACCACCAAGCGGTCTTGGTCAGTTGATTGTCGAACCATAAACCCACCTTGGACAGGGAGTTGCTTGGCATTTGGACGCTTCGCCCCTCCGCAGTCATCGCGCTGCAGCATTGCTGAGCGAAGGCCTCCTCGAAGCGCATCACCGAGATCCCCTGGCTGAAAATATCCATCAGGTTGGCAGTAGCTGCTCTTGAACGAGGGTCTAGCTGCTTCATCAGCTCCTCAAATATCGGGGCACTTAGGGGGCACAATACCGCTTGCCTTTGCGCTAACTGATTCAGGCGAACCAGAATCTGCTCGTAAACCGGCAATGCCCTCGGACTCTGAAGCCACACGTGCCGCAAATTGATCCAGTGGCACACGTCCAGGTAGACGACACTTTTCCTCGCCACTTCAGAACGCAGGTCGCGCAGTCTTTCTTCCAGGTATCTCCCGGCAGGGAGCCTGTCGCTGCCGGAGTGCCGCGCCACGGACTCTCGAATTACTCTTACATACTTCGCTCCCAGAAGTGGGTTTGCGCGGTCCGGGGTTTCAGGAACCGCAAAAGCCTTGTCATAAACCGATACACCCGAGTTGGTACCCGAACGCGGGCCAGCTTCGAAAAGGTCCTCGACAGAGTGTTCCGCCATGAACATGGCCTTTGTCTTGTCGAAGTCGAGGACTGGAATTCCGTCGCAGTAGTTCTGTATCTCTTTGAGAAACTCTTCAATGCGAAACGTATTAATAAACTCGAAGAATCCGCGTTGTTCGTCTTTGCGATCCAGCAGCAACAGGTGCCAATGGGTCTGAAAGGCGAGCTCCCTCCACATACCGAGTTGCTTCTCGCTCGCGAGGTTGACGTAAAGGTCGTAAATGGCGAGCGGAATCGAGTCGTTGTAAGGCGAGGGGATCCAGAATACGAAGAATCCAAGGCAGCCAAACTGGTTCCGGCCGACTCCGGCGTGCACACGAAGATTAAACGGGCGAGCCTTCGCCAAGGCATCCACGAACGAAGTTACGTCTTTCAAATAGAGGACGATTTCCTCGCCCACCTCGAGATTGAGGATGGTAGGAGCCGGTATAAGACCGTCGGGGATGGCCATGCCGCCGGGGAATGTTGGTGCCTTGAACCTCGTCGGTCCATGTGGCCATGCATTGTTCTTTGAGTGTGGCACTCCAGATACCTCTACCACGACTCCGACAGTTTCTTCACGACATCCTTGCGTGCCAAGACACGGGAGCAGAGATCCCAACGGTTCTTATCCGGGTCGATGGTCTCCTTGTAGCGGAGTTCGAACACATCCCGAGCCTTCTGCCGGAGATGGACGTATTCGTCCATCATGGCCTCCAGCCGTTGTTCCGACTCAATCCAGTCGTCTTCGATCGTGTCAGGCAAGCCGCCGAAGAGGGCGAATTTGTCCTTGAGACGCCGGGAAAGGGCCGAATACACCTTCTCGTCCTGCGTGTCATGATAAACCAGGTTGAGCATGTCAACCGTTCGGCGGGCCTGGCCGAATCGTTTGATCCGCCCCAACCGCTGTTCAAGGCGCGACGGGTTCCATGGCAGGTCCACGTTGATGAGCGTGCCAAGGGTCTGAAGGTTCAAGCCCTCGCAAGCCGCATCCGTGGCGACTACCAACCGCACGTTACGTTTCTTGACCGCCTGCTTGATCTCCTCGCGTTCGATGGATGCGAACTCGCCACCACGAAACATGCCGCTTTTACCCGTGCCGGCATAGACCGCGACCGGTTCGCCTGGCAGCACCCTTGCCAGTTCGGAGGCGATCCAGTGCGCCGTGTCGTAATACTGGCTGAAGACGATACATCCGTGTTCAAGCCACGTTCTCCCCTCGGTCCGATGCTCGGTCAGGAAGAAACGGACCGCGGCGAGTTTGGGGTCGTGTGCTTCCGGGCGGGACAGTTCCTCGACGATGGTGCGAAGGTGGCCAGCCTCGGTCGGAGTGAGGGAACTGAGCGGTTCCACCAGCAAGTCGGCCTGCTCCTCATCTTCCAGCAACTCCCGGTTCAACATCTTCGTCGCCGTGCTGCGACCGGAAGCGAAGCTCGAGCAGATGCGCTGCAGAAGGAGCGACTTCATGAAACCGGCAGCCTTGGTGCGCTGTTGCAGGGCGGTCGTGAAATCTTCGGCAGCCCTGTAAGCCAGATCGAATGGGTGGTTCGTGAGCAACCCGAGCCCGTCAAAATGCATGCCCGGGTAGGCGGTCGAGGGGGCGTCGTGAACGGGATGCACATCGACGGCGACTCGTTCGAGCAAACCCGCTTCTTCCAGCGTTTGACGGCGACGCAGCACGGTGTGGCGGACAACGGGGTTGTGGTGCTGATAGAAACCGGGCGACAACGTCTGAAGCACCGATTCCCGGGCGAAAGCCTCAAGCGAGCCGAACCCCTTGTCGGTGAAGAAAGCGTTGTCAGGAATGCCACTTTGAAGACGCAAATTGGCGACCAGCGGTTCCTCATCGCCAGGCGGAAGCGGGTTACGCAGCCATTCCCAGGCGTCGCGCTCGTCGAGTGGAATCTCGTCGCCTTTCACCAACGGCAACGACCGCTGCAGGTTCACCCACAGGCTCATGGCTTCCCGGCCGAGAACGAAATCCGCGCCTGCGTTCAGAATGCGCAGCAAATCCCAGAGATCATGCACTTCGGTCTGGATGGGGGTGGCGGTGCCGAGCAGGAGATTCCTGGTGCGCGGGCCGATCCGCAGCATAAAATCGAGGAGGTTGTTTGCCTCTTCCTTGCTCTCGCCGAGGCCGCCGCGACGCCGGGCTTTGTGGGCTTCGTCCAGCACGACGGTGCCGAACCTACGCTCCAGGAGAAGGCGGCGCTCCTCCGAAGCGTGGAAAATCAAGCCGGTCGAGACAATGGCGATCCGGAAGGGGCAGCGGGTGATGTCCTCGGCCCCACGGGTCTTGATGGTGTGGCCGTGCGGATCAATCCAGACCTTCTGTCCGGACAACCAAGCAGCGCTCGGGATGCCGAGGCGGTCTTTCAACTCGACCTGCCACTGGAACGTGAGCGTCGAGGGGCAAAGAATCAGAACCGGGCCGTCATCGAGCAGCACGGAGATCATGGCGCTGGCGGCGAGTGACAAAGTCTTGCCGACGCCAACTTCATCGGCCAGGAGCAGGCGGGCCTTGCCGTAGATTTCACGGTGCTTGAGGAACATCGTGACAAACGCCCGCTGCCACGGCTGGAGCTGCTCGCCGCCGCGATAGATTGGCGTTTCGGCCAGGGCCGCGCCGGGCAATTCGGCGGGTTGAATTTGGTCGAAGCGAATCTCGACACGATCAGCCACGCGCTTGATTTCCTCGACGATCGCGTCGGGAAGCGGGTAGGAATCCTGCCAGAGCGCATCGAACTCATCCTCAACCCACGCAACGCCTTCTGGTGACGGGTCTTCCCAAAGGATCTCGTAGTTCTGCGCGAAGGCGCTCTTGGTTTCGTTGATGGAACCGAGGAAGCAAGTCTTCGTGCCGTCCGCCGCCTCAATGACGCCCGCCTTTCCATGGATGAAGACGCGGTCCTTGGGCACGACCCGGATTTCGACGCGACCTCTGGTGAGCAAGTCATGGAGCTTGCGGTAGCGATCCTTGTGCAAGAGGGCTTCGACCTCGGCCGGGGCTTCGTTCCACCGCTCCTTCAATGCTGTGTCGCGGACGTGTTTGGATACCGCAACGTCCGCCGCATCCAGCTCGCTGTTGCAGACGATCTGGACTTTGGGGATGCCGGCAATCTCCTCGCCTACGAGTTCGAAGATGGAACTGCGAAAGTAGCCCGCGATGCGGCGATAGGACTTTGCGCCAGCGAGCTTCTTGGAGAGGAAGGCGTGATCAAGCCTCTGCCGGCGCGAGGAGAAGCGGTTCATCTGGAAAGGTTTAACGAGCCGGGCGTTGGACCCTTCATGCACAGTCTATGCCCGTTGCGCATAGAAACGCGCATAGAAACGCCGCTATGCGATCCGTCATGAGCGTTATGACGAGGCTGGGCGCCCATAAACGTAACGTGCGTAACGTTTCGTGCCGACCATCTGGACATCTGCGACCTCCTTGAGCAATTCCCGCATCAGGCGCCCGGCCTGATTACGATCCAGATGCGCGATGCGCCGGATTTCTTCGTTAGACAACCCCTTCTCCCCTCTTTCGGCCCGCTGGCGCAGGACGCTCAGGATGCGGGTTTTCGCTGCTTCCCAGTCAATCCGGCGGTCGCGTTCCGGGGTGCCCGTTTCGCGCAGACGACGGAACACATCCGGCGCGAGCGACCAGTAGGTGCCCCGCCCGGTGCCCCCACGTTCCAAGTAATGCCATTCCGTTTCCATCTGGCTCAGGACTTCACGAATCTCGGCTTCCGAACGCTGGCAGAGCCGGGCGCCGGTGCCGGTGTCCATCTCGGGGTGATGCAGCAGATACTGTAGAACGAGCAGATGATCCACGCTGGGCAGGCGTCCGGCCTTGGACTCCTCAGCCACAAAGAGGCGAAACCCAGCGGAATGTTCGCGGGCTAGCAAGGTCACGCGGACGCACTCGCCCAACTCCTCGATGACCGGCGGTTCCTTCCCTTCAATCAGCAGCGCCCGGTAGATGCGACCGATGCCGAGGTTGGCGCGGTTGATCAGGCGCAACTTCACCAAGGCTTCCGCGAGCAATGGATTTCGCGGCATGGGCGGATGATGCAGGATGTTCCCGGGGTTGATGCCCCCGATGAAGCCGCCGGGGTTGCTGATTTCCAACTTCGCCGACGATTGCTTCACGACGATGGGACCACCCAGCCGGTAATCAGCATGAGTAAACGCATTCAGCAGCGCTTCGCGAACGGCGACTTCGGGATACGTCCGATACTCAAAATGGGCCAGGCCAACGGCGACGGTTGAAATCGGATTATTGGCGTTGATACGCTCGGCCAGCCGTTTCAAGGCGACCGGCAGCGAGTCGCGGTCATCCACCCGATCCCGGTAGCTCGTGTCGGACTCCATGAGGAAGAAGGACCAACCGAAGCGCGACAGATGTTTGGCGAGCGCCTCGGGACTGCCCGCCAACAGAAGCGCCGCCACGGTGGGCTTGCCATCCCGCAGCAGGGCAAGCGCCTCCAGTAGGTCGCGGTCGCTCATGCGAATCAGATCGTCCGGAGCCTTGTCCAATCGGGCGCTCTCACGGAGGGTTTCCAGCGCGGCGGAGGAAAAGTCCGTCATGCCGCTATCTGCAACGACCTGCGCGGTGAGATCGTTCTCACCTGTCTCGACGGCGATGCGCCGCCGGAGGGTGCCGGTGAGCGGCTTGCATTCTTTTCCGATCCGAATCTTGGCCCCGCCCGCCGTGTCCGTGTATGGCGGAATGCCCGGATAGACCTGCATGACGAGCACGCGGCCGGTGCCTTCGGGAACCCGCACTTCCTCAAACACCGGCGTCAATTTGGGATCCGTCGCGTCATAGACCGCCTTCTTCAGACGGTTGACATCGATCTCGGGCGGAACACCAAGAATGGCGGAAGCCCGTCCAACCGCCTGATCGTCTACGCCGAAAATGACCGTGCCCCCGCCGCCGTTCGCCATGCACACCGCCATTTCCACGACCATCGCGACAGAATCATTCAAGCTGCGGACAATCCACCGTTTGAAGTCCAGGTCCTGATCTTCAAGTGAATCGGCGTTCTGGCGGTCCAGCTCGTCAAGCAATCGCAGAATCTCAGTGGTGCTTCTCATTGGCCGTGGTGGGGGCGGCGTTCATCCCAGTCGCTGGTTCTTGACCATCTCGCGCAGGACCCGGGCGGCGCTGGCCTCGTCCGGGCGGAGGGTTTCCAGTTTCTTGGCGAGGTAGTCGGCGATCTCGATGACGCGCTCGCGCTGGGTTTGATTCGAGTAGTAATCGGGGACGTTGAGCGTGAGGTGGGCGAGAACTTCGGTGCCGTCCAGGTTGTTCGCCAGTTCCATCATGGCGTAAAGGACGGCGCGGAGCACAGACTGATGCAACTCCGAACCTTCTCCCATCTCGTTCTTGCCGAACTCGACGGCGCCTCTCAGCCGCGCCTCGTTGGCCTTCTGGCTGCCCATCAGGGCGCGAAAATCGCGGACTTTGAACGCCTTGGCGAAGTTCTGGTAGTTGTCCAGGGTCTTGAGGCCCTTGGCTTCGAGGTCGAGGAGTTTGAGGTAGAACCGTTCCGCGCCGGTGAACTCCTTCCAATGCCGCTCAGGAATGCCTTGCGGGACGAGGCACTGGTTGGCCGTGTCCACCGCGAAGGCAATAAGGCCATCCACGAACGTGGTCTCGCCCTTCACGCGGGGGCGAATAGCCTCGGCGGTCATGTCACGACCATCAATGATCAGGTAGCGCGTGAGAACGCGCAAAGCTGCGGCGTAGCCGGCCATCTGGATGTCGGCGTCCTCGAAGACATTTTCGTCGCGGTAAAGGCCCTTGGCTTCCTGATTCAGGCCGGTGAGGTCGCGAATTTGCTCTTCAACCTGCTCCTGAATCTCCCAGGCGAGGTCGTCTCGGGTGGTCTTGAGTGTGCCGGACCGTTTGCGTAGGACAAGGAGTACGGTCCCCTTCACGTTGTTGGCGTCGCGCAAAGCGCTCTCTGTTTCGGTGACGACATACCAGGCGGCGGTGACTTGGAGGCCCGAAGCCCAGACGATGTTCGCCATGTCCGCCCAAATGCTTTCGGACTGGTGGGTGAACATGATGACCTGGATGCCGTTGTCAGGCATGCATTCGGTCATGCGCTTGTAGGCGGCGACCATGCCACGACGGAAATCTTCGTCTTCACCCTTGATGGCCAACGCCCGGCGGCTGTCCCAGACCCAATCGGCGAACTCTGTCGGTGGGTTTTTGCGCAACCAAGCGATGAAGAACTCCAGAATCTCCTCATACTTTACGGCGTCCCCATACGGAGGGTCGGTGATGAAGATATCGCAAGGCGCAGCAATTTGGTTCGCTGAGTGGCAGCTGATTCTCAACGAAAGCCCCGATCGGAGCGGAAAGGACTTCAGGTTTCCCTGCACCATGTTGACCGCGAAGCGCGAACCACGTGTGCCATAGTTGAACAACGTATTGAGGGCTTGATTATCGAAGACCTGTTTCACCCCGCCGCTGCGACCTGGTCCGTCACCAAGGCTCCAGCGGGTAAGACGGGCGTTGGAATTGAGAACTTGGGTCAATCCGAACTTGAGACGTGCGTTGCTGAACCGGCTCACCAATGCCGCGACCAGCAACTGACGAGGGTTGAAAAGGTGATGCCAGTAGGTCCAGCCACGTGTGCGGATCGGTTCGTCCGTCTTGTCTCCCGGCTCAATACGCATGTCGGGCACCCAACCTTTCTCCTGCCACTCCGAAAGGTGCGTGCCGACGAACTCGTCGACAGCGTGTTCGCGCTGCAAATCATCGGCGGTTACGGATCGAAACTCGTAATCGAACCGCTTCCCGCCCTTCTTAGGCTTCATCCACTGCACCGCATAAAGCCTTTCTTGGAAAATGTCCTCCGGCCTAGGTTTGAAATCGGACTTTTCCCAAAGCCGGAGCTTGTTGCCAGATGTTCCGTCTTGATTGCGGTAGTCGCCGCGCAGAGTGGGAATCTTCGTGCGGTATTCCTGGCCCCTGACGGTGTGCGTCAGATATGGGTCTTGGCCGCGACCATCCGAACGCACTGTGCCTTGAACTGCGGCCGCAAACTCCTCGGGGCTGACAGCAGGCCGGATGGTGATGTCGTAGCGCTTGTGTTTAGCGTCTGGCACAAGCTCGACAATAGTGTTCTCGGCTTTGCTGACGATGAATGTTGGCAACAGCGGGACCATCCAGCCGGTTTGCGGGCATGGTGTCTCGACGCAATAGAGAAAGGCCTTTGCTCGCCAGCCATATCCATCTACTTCGACGCCGAGTTTGTCCACCTCCGCGTGAACGGCGTCCACGAGGCGCTGCTGCTGAAGGGCAAATTCAGCACGACTTTCCGGTGAGCCGCCGATGATGTGGAAGTCACCCCAAGTCAACATGCAAGCTACTGGATTGAGGTCCGAGGCATACACGTCGCAACCGAGGCGGGCGGCTTCGAATGGAATCTGGCCTGAGCCGCTAAATGTGTCACCGACCCGCGGGCGATGGCCGAAACGCAAGATGCCGAGTTGCTCGACCAACTCTGGGAATGAATCGGCGTTCGTGCCGAGGTGAGCATTGACCGCCTCCCAAATGTGGACATGGACGGCATCGAAGACCTCCTCTGGTCTTTGCGCTTCATCCACGCGCTCAAGATACGGGCACTTGGGGAGCAACTGTGCTTCAAGCTGGCGCCGCTCCAACTCCGTGATGTCGTCCCGCCAAGTGACCTTTACGTCCTCCAACTCCGGTTTGGACCAATCAACCGGTGCAGATGGCGGCAGGAGTACGGGCGAGTCGGAGATGAAGTAATCGGCGATGCGGGCAATGGTCAGGCTGGCGAGTATGTCGCGGGGCCTGGCACGACGCGGCCAGCGAGCGACGAATGATTCGTCGTCCATGGCCATGAGCTTCTCGAAGATTTCTAAATCTCGCTTCGGGTTGTCCGTGGCAGGAAGAAGACAGCCAAGGATGCAGGCTTTATTCAGGATGAGCGGCTTACGGCCCTTCCAATAGGCGCCCAATGCTGTCAGCGTTTTGCTCTGAACAGCCATTTGCTCCTTGTAAGACTCGGCGGAGAGTTTCTGGACCGGCAGGAGCCGCTCGATGAGCGCGGGGGCATCCTTCAGAGCAAAGGGTTTGACGGAGTCGCTCATGAGGAGGCTTTGAACAGGGGCAAGCTAAAGAGGTCGCTTTCGACCGGGCGGCGGCGTTTGCGGCCCTCGGGAGGCTTTTCGCCGTCGGACAGGGCGAGAAAGAGGGCACGGCGCCAACCGCGCTGGGTGTCCTCGGGCAGGCCAGCCTCGGCGACGGTCATGGAGAAGAGCCACCAGCGTTCCTCGGGCCGGAGCGCGGCCCACTTGCTGCAAATCACGGGAAGCTGATCGTCATTAGCCAACTCGGCGGCCCAGGCGAGGACGCAGAGTTCCTTGCCGAGCAGGCGATCCACCAGGTTGGTGCCGGTGTGCCAGCGGGCGGCGGGAAGTTTGGTGGCCTTGAGCCGGTCGTTGAACTCGCGCCGGGCGATGTCCGCGATTCCAGACCAGACAGGTCGCGTCAGGATGGCGCGGTCCTCGTCGCGGGGGATGCCGCCTTCAAGGCCGCGGTAGCCGTAGTCCTCGATGATACGAACAGTCTCCTGCCGCGAGGCGGGAATCTCGACGCGGAAAAGGTGGGTCCCGAACTTCTCCGGTGCGCCGAAGTCCACGAAATTGACGGCCTCAGTCACCATGGCAGCGGATTGAAAGTAGTTGCTCCCTCACCCCGGCCCTCTCCCCAGATGGGGGCGAGGGAGATGTCATTGCGTGAGCGGTTCATTGCTCGACGTCGCCGGGTTGGAGATCGAAACAGAGCTTGTCCGCGAAGTCCTTGAGGTCGTGGCCAGAGGAGAAGTGAGCCTTACGGAAGGTCATAGTGACGGGGGTGTCCGGCAGGAACTTCTCTAGCATCGTCTTGAGAATGGCCTCGATGAAGGCGGCGTTGACGGGGATTTCGCCAATGAAGAACGTGGCGACCTGGGTAGCATTCCCGACGTTGACGGTCACGTTTTCAAAAGTGACCGACTTCTCAGCGGCCTGTTTCAGGCCCTCGAAGGTCTTGGCGCGGGAGTCGAGCTTGCGTCCGGTCCTGGAAACGAGCCGGCCGGGCTTAACTGGGTCCACCTGCACGCCCTTTTTCCCCTTGGCCGGATAGTGGAACTCAGCCTTGGCTTCCAGCCCTTGCGCCTCGCCGAAGACGCGGAGGAGGACCTCGCCGTCGCTGATTTCGACGGGCTTGTCGTGGAGGACGCCCTCGCGCGGCTCGCTGCCGTCGAGTGTGTAACGAATCTTGCCGGTGGGGGCGATCAGGAGTTCGACGGTGCGCTTGGCGCCGGTTTCCTTGAGCAGATTGCGGAGCACCAGCTTGTTCGACCAGGTGACCACGTCGCCCGTTTCGTATTGGCCGGAAGGGTCCACGACCAGAAAGTTGACCCGCAGCGCTTTGGTGCTGAGGAACTGGTCTTTGAGCTGCGGGCTTTTCTCGGTGACCGAGGCGTCTTCCGCGTAGTGGATGCGCGGGGCGGGGCCAGCGTTCTGTGCGTTGACGCGCAAGCGGACTTTGCCCTCATCGTCCGGCTCGGATTCTGCGATGACCTGGACAGCGGTCTTCTTCTTCTTCGGCTTCCGAGTGACGTAGCCGTTGCCGAGGTCTTCCCAAAGGCCACGGTTGCAGGCGATCGATTTGAGAGTATCGAGCCCCTTGGGAGGTAGCCAAGGCATTCCCGCCTGCTCGGCGTACCGGTCCTGGGCGTCGGACCAGCGGACTTCATCCTGGTTCTCCGGCCAGAGAAGGTCCTGGGCCTTGTCGCGGATGGGATCGAAGTCCTTTTCGACGTCGAGGTAGAGTTTCAGTGGGTTGGAGGTCAGCGTCTTCTCGACCTGCTCCTCGCCGTTGAACGGTTTGGTCGCATCGCGGGTCATGTCCAGCGCTTTGGGCGCGAGCTGGCATGGCTTCCCCGCCCGCTGGATCGGAAAGAGAACCTTGTCGAAAAGGCTCAGGATGGTGGCGTTGAAGTCCTGTTCGTAGGTCTGCTGCTTCTTCTCCAGGTCATCCCGTTGCGAGTGGCCCTTGGGGATGCGCCCATCGGCCTTTTGCGCGGCGTAGAGCTGGCGGGTCGCCTTCTCGACGCTACCCATCGCGGTCTTGTCACCGGTCAGGACGCATAGGTTGTTCTTCTGGCTCAGACCATCGAAGAACTTCTGCACTTCCTCGGGCGGTATCTTGGAGTCCGGGCTGACGATGAGCAGGACGCGACCCTTCCGGACCTTGTCGGCGACATCCTCCAGTTTCGGGAGGGGCAGGACCTCGTCGTAAGCGGACTTGCGGGCAGCCTTGAACATGTCGCGCAAGCGGTGGCGGATGAGGTCGTCCACCTGGTTTTCCGGGGCGTCGTGCGCCAGGCTCTGGAGGAGTTTGGTGAGGTTTTCCTGGCGATCGAAATAGTAGCGGCCTTCGGTGTTGTGGTGAAGATACCAGGCCGCCTTTTCGAGTTCCTCAAAGGCGGAAAGGAAATCGGAGGGTTCGCGGAGCGGTGAGACGAGGCACTCGACCATCTCGGGAGCGGTGAGGCCTTTCACGGCGTTGACGGCCGTCGAGAGGCTGGCCGTGAGCAGGAGAGACCCAACCTGCGTGGCGGCTTCCTTCCCTGTCTTGAGATCAATCACCTGGGCGTGGGCAGACTGACCGGCGTCCCACAGGTCCTTGGCGATGACGTCGCGCATGCCGGAAATCTCCGTGAGCTTGTCGCGGACTTCGGGAATGGAGAGGTCGAAGTGCTGCGGGCCGATGAGGAAGACATCGTTGGCCTTGCGGTCCCAGACGGAGCGGAGCAGACGGGAGACAAGTTCAATAAGGCCGCGCGTCTGCTTGAACTGCTCGTTCTCCTTGAACAGGGCGATGACGTTCTTCAGCCGGGGGTGAAAGGGATAAGTAGCGGCGATTTCGTCGGCGATGGCTTCGGCGCCGCGATTGGCGACCTTGGACTTGGACGCTTCTTCAAGCTTCTTGCCGTAGGCGTCGGCGATGTCGTCGATCTCGGCCGTGTCGGGCAACGACTTGAAGAGCCTTTTCCGGAGGATGTCGTAGATCTCGTTGGCGGCCAGGTCGACGGGCGTGATGTTGCGCTCGGCGCGGCCGAGTTCCTGGCGGGCATTGTCGAGGGCGCGAGTGATGAGGGCGCCGCCGGACTGGTAGGCCGCGAACAAATCGGAGATGACGACGCAGACGTTGGCCTTCTTGCCGGCGGCGGTGAGGAGATTGGCGAAGGCGCGTGTGGCGATGTCCGCCACTGTTCCCGCGCCAACAGGCCTCGTGGCAAGGTCTTCGAAATACGGCGGCATTTCATCCAAGAGGATGAGGATGGGGGCTTTGCCGTCGAAGAGCTTGAGCCATGCCTTTTCGTCCGGCGCTTTCGGGCCCGACGCCCAGAATTCCTGAAAAACCTCTGGTTTGCCAAGCTGCTGCGCGATTTCGCCCCAGAAGAAGTGCGGAGGACTGTTGCGCCCATTGAAAGCCGCCACACGGGCGACCTCGAACATTTGCGCGTTGGCTTCGCCACCGCAGTGCTTTTTGCGCAGGGAGGGATGCTTGGCCAGGAGACCGAAACCAACGAGCAAATGGGTTTTGCCGCCCCCCATCGCCTGCTTCAGATGGAAGATCGCCTGCGTGGACACTCCCGCGAGCCGCGCGATGCCCTCCGTGATGAGATCCCGCATGCCCTGGGTGATGTGGGTCTTCTCGAAGAACGCGGCGCCGTCCCCTTCGGCGTGGATGAGTTCGTCGAGCTGCTCGATCTGGTCGCTGAGTTTGATCGACAGCGCGTTGGGCTGAAGCGTGCAAGCGTCGCGGACGGTTTTCATGGTGGCTGATCCAGGCCGAGGATTGCGGTTTCAGGCCGGTGGTGCAAGCTCTGGAGTGGCGGCTACGTGGCTCGCCGGGTTCTCAAACACCTGACGCATTGACGAGCCGAGCCGGGCATTGGCTACGAGTGCGTCAATGACACCAGGCTCCACCGCCAACTGGACGTGCTTGGCGGGAAAGGACGGTCGCGCTCTTCTTCTTCCCAGCAGCGTTCTGAACCTCTCCCTGCAGTCCGCATAGGAGTCAGCATCATCATAACCAGAATCACCAGATGCCGAAACAAAAGCCAAGGACCCATGAACGGAGTCCCCAAATCCCAAATCTTCCGCAACCACACACCCGCACATCTTGCCGGCGCTTCCTTGTTGAGAAACCCCAAATCGATCACACTTGGTTTGTCGGGTTGCTTTGGGATTCAAGCTCAATGGAAGGAACGGCGAGCAACTTGGCTTCTTCGTCAGCCGAAGCCGGAAATTCGATCGGTTTGATTTCACCCTGCCGTATTTCCAGAAGCTCGGACTTAAACTCATCGAGGAATTGCTGCCTTAGATGAGAGATCTTTGCTCCAAGATGTCCACAGATATCCTTAGCGACCTTTTTCTCATGTTTGTCAGCAACGCGATGGTGTTCCACGAGAAAGCACCCAAGGTGGAACGCCAGCAAGAGCCTCACGTCACTTGGCTGGAACGCCATAATGTCCCTTTGGATGTGACCCAGCCCCCCCGACTCCATTAAGCCGACCATCAGCCAGAACTTCCGTATTTCTTTTTCTTCGCGCGTATGAGTGTGGTTTGCGAGCAGCGACTCAACTTGTGAGAGTTTCTCACGCAGAAAACTGCACGCCACTGCGTCACGACCCGTTAAATAGTATGAGATGAATCTCG
Organism: uncultured Verrucomicrobiota bacterium; assembly: GCA_964629545.1. Lineage (GTDB taxonomy): Bacteria > Verrucomicrobiota > Verrucomicrobiia > Limisphaerales > CAZVRY01 > CAZVRY01. The sequence goes on from CAZVRY010000010.1 coordinate 16,733, forward strand.
AAAGAGGGAACCGGCCTTTATCATCCGTTACCTTTAGGAAGAGGTCCTTGGCCTTGGCAATGTGCTCTACAATCCAAGGGAAGTGTCTGACCTTATCGTCAATGTTCATCAAGTAGCACGCCTGGAGAGCGAGCCCAAGTGTGAGGGCCGCGACGTAGGTTTCCGTAATTCTCCTAGATGCGAGGACTTTCGTAAGATGCGAAAACGCCTCACCATCGCCCGGGTTCTCGCCAAAGTAAAAGACAATTGCCCGTTGCCACCATTCATCGGAGATTATCGACTCCAATGCTTCCTTGTTGGGTACGCCTCGACCCGCAAAGAATTCCTGCAGCAAGTGATGTCTAAATTCCACTTTGTCGCCAAACACACGGAACAGCCCTGAACGATTGAGAAGTTCCTCAACGATCTGCTGGAGGTCGGCTTGGTGCCCGCGACTGAGGAGTTCAGTTTCGGTTAAACGCAGGAATTCATCGAGATCGATGCTCGTCACGTGGCGCCTGTGCATTTCGTAAGACACCTTGGTCAAGAGGAAATCTTTCAAAGGCGCGTGGTACTGTTGAGCGAAGCCCTTTCCTGCGTCCCAACGCCCCAGCATCATTTCAGTGTACTTCTTGAACAGTTCAGTCATGTTCGCAGGGATGTCCTTTCTATCAAAATCAGATGTCGCGGCGAACACGGTTACCAGCAGTGGATTAAGCTCCATCCCATGAACCTCCTGCAACCTACGAAGAATCTCAGTGGCCTTGTCGGCGGACAGACTCCTCTTCTTCTCGAATCGTTTGAGGATCTGTGCGGCTTGCTTGTAGTTTATCGGGAACAATCGAAACTGGGTGAAGGCCTTCAATTCTTCCATTGTCTTGAGATAAGCGTAATCCCTGCTTGTCACGATAATCTGGCACTTTGGGAATGTCTTGTGGAACGCGAGGGCACGCTCCGTAACGGACACGCGTGCTGTTTCAGTTGGTAATTCATCCAGGGCGTCGAGAAGCAATACAACGCGTCCGGCGTGCAGATCATCGTTCGAGAAGCATGGTTTGCCCGATTTGAGTAGCCTAGAACTCGCTTCAATAACGATTTCCAATAATGACGCTTCCATTCGCGTCCATACCTCGCTAGATCGCAAAAGCACTGGGAGCCTGCAAGGGACATCACTGGCAAGTCCGCGGACTGCGAGTTGGTATGCCAACCGTTTGAGCGATGTTGATTTGCCAGCCCCTGCCTCGCCGAGGATGAGCACCAACCGCTCTTTCCTGCTCACAATACCGGTCACCGGAAGGTCCTCAAACTGCGCGACCATGTTGACTTGCCCAAGTCGTGTTTGGCGCTTGAGGTATGTCCTATGGAGCCTAAGCTGGACGAACATCGAGTCGGTGGCGGCATCTATAACCGAGCCGCTTGGAAAGAGATCCGAGGAGGCTTGTTGCTCGCTTGGATTTTCGACCAAGTTCTTCACCTCCCGCAAGTATGGGAAGAGATCCGAATCAATGCCGAGCCAGAGTTCCGGCATGTGCTGATCAATTCTAGGGATGAGATCGTCGGAATCCCAGACCAGTACGCGGGGATCCTTGAATTCATCTACGATGTGCCTTCGTGCGGAGTCATTAACTTTTCCACTTGCACAGAGAATTGCCTTTGAAGGAAACACCTTTGTCTTGCAGTCGATCAAGGGAATGGAGGTTTCCAGCGCGGTTCGAAGCTGCACCGTTGCGGCAAGCAGGTTTGCCTGCAATTTGCCCGAGAGATTCAGCGGGCCTTTCTTCGTCTGAACCACGTAGATGTCCCGCATCCCGAGCATATCGGTATGGGAGAAGACAGCATCTTTCCCCTGTTCCGTGGGTCCGCAAAGGTCTCGCCCATCCGTTAGTCCCTGCCGGAGAAAGAGAGGTCGGACAACTTTGTCTCGAAAGTCATCCTCGCTCATCCCCAAAAGAAAGCGTTCTTTCTTGAACCGGGAAATGGTCTCCGGGTTGGCGATTGGACTCTTGATTGGGTTTGGAGGCTCTGACATGGAGTTATTCCTTGATTCGTGAAACGCTTCGCACCGCATTCTGTAAACACACCATCATGAAATGAGGAGACGATTCTCTGTTTTAATTCATGTCGGAGATTATTCCACAGGGCCAGCCCGTCTAGACAAAAGCGACCCAAGAGGCTCCTGCAGGTCAGGGTCCCTCGTGCTCATTTCTGCGCCGGTTGATGCCACTCGCAAACCCTCAGTTCGCGAATCTTCCCGCGAGCCTTTGCATTTGGATCCGACCACGCCTTTTGGTTTGAGTCTTCATCCTTCACTACTCGGCCCGGGGCCGACAAGAGGCTCCGGAGACGCCGCCAGTCGGGTTGCCCTTCCAACTTCAGCAACCTTCTGAGCCCGTTCGTACTCTTCAAGCGACGGGATCTTCATCTGCGCCTTCTTGGCGTAGGCACGGTGAACGGCCTTGCTGTTGTGGCCCAGGGCTTCTTGGGCGAAGCGTTCCGGATAGCCGGCCACCTTGGCGCGTTCAGCCCACGCGTAGCGGTAGCTGTGGAGGGAAACCCCTTCGATCCCGAGCCCGCGGCAGCGCTGTTTGAATTCCGTTGCCCGGTCGCCGTTACGAACCCTGCTCATGTAGGGGAAGAGCACGCCCTCGCTTGGCAAATCAGCCAAGAGGCTCAGGGCCTGCTTACCGAGGTGGACGATGACGGGCACGCCGGTTTTCCGGCGCCGGTAGCTGATCGTCCCTGCCTCCCAATCCACGTCCTCGGCCACCAGGGCGGCGATGTCGCTCTGGCTCGCGCCAAGGTGCCAGCAAAGCTCGTAGAACTGTCGACGTTCCGGGTTTTTCTCCGCCGCCAAGATGCGCTGGTGTTCGTCGAGGGTGATCCCACGCTTTTCCTTGAACCGGACCGGGGGCCACTGCCGTTTTGGGATGACCGGCCAGGGGAGCCAGTTCATGTCCAGGCAGAAGTTGTGGAGTTTCCGGAGGTGAACGTTCGTGGAAACGGTCCCCTTTTGGAGCACGTGGAGCAGGTGTTCCGCCTGGGTCTCGATCAGGGTCAGGTTCCGGATCAGGTCGAACGTCTTGTCATGGGTGGCGGTGATCCAGCGCTGCTGGGTCGAGCCCTGCTTGAGTTTGACGATTTCCTCCATGGCCTCCTGCCAGGTTCGCTTCACGACCATGGGGTCGCTGGCCATCAGGTAAGCCCGGGCGATCTGCAAGTTGATGGCTGGCTGTTCCTCGGCCTCGTTGCGCGCGTTGAAAATGCGCGTGGCCGCCTTCTTGTCGCGGGTCCGCAGGCTCTCCTGCTTGCGGTCAATTCGGTCTTCCAGGAAGAAGATCCCGTTGCTCCGCCGAAACAAACGATACCGCATTTTCATCTGCATCCTCACGATCTCTGAGGATACGAGACGCAGCGGTATCCGCGTTAAGGCAGAGTAGCCGCAGAGTGCCAGCAGAGTTCCAGAAAAGTGCCGGAAAGGTCATTTTACTGGAGCTTTTACTGGAGGTGGGCCTCTTCTGCTTTTGCAAGTCCATGCCACACATGTGGTTAAGACTGGAGGCGGAGGTCGGAATCGAACCGACGCATAAGGGTTTTGCAGACCCCTGCCTTACCACTTGGCTACTCCGCCGTCGCTGCGGACCCGCAGCATAGGCGCCGCCCGACATCGCGCAAGGTTTTGTTGCGCTGCGTCAAGAGCCGCCAGTGCATCCCCGAGTTGGCGGTCAGGATAACGTCGATAGCACCCGGTGGGCAGACCTCCGAGGTGCCGGACCGCCGGCATGCGTGCCGGCTCGAGAGACCGGCCGCCAGGAGGGCGGCGCTCCCAACCCAGCCCCGACATCCTCGGGATGCACCGCAGGGCCGCCCCCGGGAGAAGCCCCCTCTGACCGGATGAATCCCTCCCGCGGGGGCCTGCCGGTCTCGGGGCAGGGGGGCCGTCAGCCCTCGCCGGGCGCGGGCGACGCGAGGGCGGGTCCGGGAAGGCCCCCCAGGCCGCCGTTCACATTCCCATGATCTGATAGCCGCAATCGACGTAAAGGACTTGGCCGGTGATGGCGGCGGCGCCGTCGCTGGCCAGGAAGACGCCGGTGGCGCCGAGTTCGTCGGGCAACACGTTGCGCTTGAGCGGGGAATGGGCCTCGTAATGACGCAGCATTTCCGTGAAGCCACTGATCCCCCGCGCGGCCAGCGTGTTCACCGGTCCCGCGCTGATGCAGTTCACCCGGATCCGTTTGGGGCCGAGGTCGTAGGCGAGGTAGCGGGTCGAGGCTTCGAGGGAGGCTTTGGCGACGCCCATGACGTTGTAGTGAGGGACGACTTTTTCCGCCCCATAATAGCTCATGCCCAGGATGCTGCCGCCGTCGGTCATGAGCGGGGTGGCCGCGCGGGCCAGGGCCACCAGGGAATAGGCGCTGACATCGTGGGCGATGCGGAAGGCCTCGCGGGAGGTGTTGATGAACTCGCCTTCAAGGGCTTCGCGGGGCGCAAAGGCCACGGAATGGAGGAGCAAGTGGAGCTTGCCAAACTTCTCGCGCAAGACGGCAAAGACGGCGGCGATCTGGTCGTCGCGGGTGACGTCGCAGGGGAGGATGACGGTGTCTGGGCCGAAGGTGGCGGCAAGTTCCTCGACGTTTTCCTTGAGGCGTTCGCCCTGGTAGGTGAAGGCGAGGGTGGCCCCCTCGCGGGCCCAAGCCTGGGCGATGGCCCAGGCGATGGATCGCTTGTTGGCGACTCCGAAGACGAGCCCGATTTTTCCGGCAAGTAAGGACATGATCTGATGGCGAGCGCGTCGCCGCCATTAGGTCTAAGGGGATTGCGCGGGGCAGGCAAGCCTGCAACGTGGGATTGGGGAGGGGCCGGGTTGGCTTTGTTCTGTGCGCGGGGACGGGCCATGGTAGGGTGGGCGGCAGATGGCCAATCCGTTTTATGCCTCGGGGGAGCAGCGTGCGACGAAGGTGCGCGAGTTATTCGCGGCGATTGCGCCGCGCTACGATTTGATCAATGACGTTCAGAGTGGCGGGCTGCATCGGTGGTGGAAGCGGCGGGTGGTGGGATTGGCGGGGGTGCGTCCCGGGGAGGAGGCGTTGGATTTGTGCTGTGGGACTGGGGATGTGGCGTTGGCGCTGGCGGCGCGCGGGGCGCGGGTGACGGGGCTCGACTTCAGCGCGCCGATGCTGGCGGTGGCGGCCGGGCGGGCGCGTCGACGGGCGGCGGGCGGGCGGGCCGGCGAGGTGCGATGGGTGGAGGGGGATGCGTTGGCGACGCCGTTCGAGGATGGCTCGTTCGACGTGATCACGATGGCGTATGGGTTGCGGAACTTGGCGTCGTTCGAGGGTGGGGTGGCGGAGTGTTGGCGGCTGTTACGGCCTGGGGGCCGGGTATTGGTGTTGGATTTTGGGAAGCCGGACAACCGGATTTGGCGGGCGCTGTATTTCGGCTACTTGCGGGTGGTGGTGCCGGTGTTCGGGTGGGTGTTTTGCGGGAACTCGGCCGCGTATGGGTACATCCTGGAGTCGTTGCATCACTATCCGGCGCAGCGCGGGGTGGAGGGCTGGATGCGGGAGGCGGGGTTCAGGGCGACGCGGGTGGTGAACGTGCTGGGGGGGATGATGAGCATCAACGTGGGGGTGAAGTGAGGAGCAGACCGAGCTCGGCCAGGGAGGCGAAGGGTTGGTCGTCGAAGGCGGATTGGGCGACGAGTTTAACGAAGCGGGCGGGGGTGGGCTGGGGGAAGGCGACGGTTTTCTGGGCGGGCTGGGGTTCGAAGCTGCCCTGGGCGGCGGGGTCGCCCCAGGCTTGGCCGTCTTGGCTAAGGTAGATGGCGTAGTGTTTGATCCAGCCGTTCTTGTTGCCGTCCTGGCGGGGGAGGAGGGTGACGCCGTGGAGGGTGGCGGGTTGGTCGAAGCCGATGACGACTTCATGGGGGAAGCGGGCGGGGCGGTCGCCCCAGGGGGTGTGCCAGAGGGTGGCGGGGTCGCCGTCGAGGAGGTGGCTGGCATCGAAGCCTGGCTGGGCACTGCTGGCGCGGACGATTTTGGCGCCGAGGAGTTCGAGGGGGGAGGGTTCGCGGAAGAGGGTTTGGAGGGCGGGGACGGAGACCAGCACGGGGGGGTCGAACTGGGGGCTGGCGGCGTAGTGGAGTAGGCTGTGGCGGAGTTGGCGGGCGGCGGGCCGGTGCTCGAGGTCGCGGGTGAGGTCGGCGGAACAGACCAGGAGGCGGCCGCGGCCGACGCGGGCTTCGAGGACGAGGGCGAGTTTGCGGCAGGTATTCCAGTCGTCGATGACTTGGACGATGGGTTGGAGGGTGGGAGGGAGGGCGTCGAGGGTCATGGGTTTGGACTGGTTGTGGATGTCCTGCCATTGCCAGTCGGAGTGGGTGGCGGTGGGGAAGTGGCGGAGGGCTGGGTGGCGGGGGTCGAGGAGGAGTCCGAGGGTATGTTGGGGTTGGGAGGGGAACCACATTTTGTTCCAGAAGATGGGGTCGAAGCGGCCGACGGTGCGGCCTTGGATGCGGCGGGGTTCGGCGAGGAGGAGGACGCGGTGGCCGGCCTGGAGGAGTTGGAGGGTGGGGTCGTCGAGTTGGGAGGCGAGGGTGACGTTGGTGGGGGTGGACGGGGAGGTGGCGGGGTAGACCCAGAAGTTCCAGTCGTTCGCGAAGCGGGTGCCGCGGAGTTTGACTTCGAGATTGAGGGCCTGGGGGTGGGTGAAGCTGGCGAGGGGGAGTTCGGCGACGCCGAGGGGGGAGAGTTGGCCGGTGGGGAGGGGGGTGGGGTGGAAGGCGCCGTGGGCGAGGCGTTGGCCGCGTTGGTTGCGGATCTGCCAGGTGGCCTTGGTGGCGAGAGGGGCGGGGCCGAAGTGGGCGACTTCGAGGGGGGCGCGGAAGGTTTCGGCGTCGGTCCAGATGCGTTTGGGGAGGCGGGCGAGGGGGACGGTATCGTCGCAGAAGCGGCGGTATTGGGCTGGGGAGACGTAGCCTTTGGGGTTCCAGAAGGGGTCGAGGACGCCGACGAGGGCGGTGCCTTGGCCGGGGAAGTCGTGGAGGTCGAGGAGTTCGAAGCCGGCCCAGCCTGGGGTGCGGAGGCAGGCCTCGATTTCGTCTTTGTAGAAGAGGGTTTGGAGGCGTCCGGAGGCGTGGAGGAAGGGGCGGGCCTGGTGGAGGAGGTGGTGTTGGCGGAGGAAATCGCGGACGATTTCGAAGTTGCGGGCCTGGAGCCAGCCGGAGTAGCTGGGGATTTCTTCGAGGTTGGGGAAGACGCAGTATTGGCCGATCTCGTGGCTGACGGTGGGTTTGTTTTGCTGGGCGAGCCAGCCGCGGTAGTCGTTGGTGGTTTCGCCGAGTTGGGCGTGGACGGGGAAGCCACGGGCGCCGGGGGTCACGTGGAAGTCGTTTTCGGGGATCATGGGCCAACCGGCTCCGCTGGTGTAGAGGCGGCGGGGGTCTTGGGCTTGCCAGTGGCGGACGAGGTCGCCGAGCCAGCGGTTCTGGTTTTTGCCGCCGGGTTCGTTGCCGTAGCTCATCATGAGGAAGGACGGGTGATTGCCGTAGGTGCGGAGGATGCGGTCGCCTTCCTCGTAGATCCAGCGGTCGACCGGGCGGCCGTCGCCGACACTAGTGTCGCCGTTGGCCCAGGTGGGGCATTCGACGTAGAGGTAGAAGCCGAGTTGGTCGGCGGCTTCGAAGGCGGCGCGGGGTGGGGTCCAGGAGTGGAAGCGGAGGTGGTTCAGGCCGTGGGCGCGGGCGATGGTGAGGATGCGTTTCCACGCGGCGAGGTCGGTGGGCGGGTAGCCGGTGCGGGGGAAGATGGCGCATTCGAGGGTGCCGCGGAGGAAGAGGGGGCGTCCGTTGAGGACGATTTGGGTGCCTCGGGTTTCGACATGGCGGAAGCCGAACTGGACGCGGCGTTGGTGGCGTTCGCCGCGGTCGGGTTGGAGGGTGACGAGGATGGAGTGGAGGGCGGGTTGGAACTCGTCCCAGAGGGGGGTGTGGGCGGGGAAGCGGACGACGAGTTCAGCGCCGCCGCCGTCGGCGGTCCAGAGCACGGGAGTGGTCTGGCCTTGGACGGTCAGTTGGCCGCGTCCGGGTTGGCCGGTGGCGTTGCCGAGGCGGACGGCGAGGCGGACGGAGCGGGCGGCGGGGTCTGGGTAGGCCTGGAGATCATCGATCCAGACCGGGGCGGAGGCGGTGAGGGCGAGTTGGCCGGCGAGGCCATTCCAGTTGCCTTGGGTGTGGTCGCTGACGCTGTGGGAATTGACGCCGACGGGGACGAGGTAGCGGTTATCGACGCGGACGGTGAGGCGGTGGCGGCCGGGCGGGAGGAATCGGGTGAGGTCGTATTCGTGCGGCACGGCGAGGCTGTTGGCGGACCCCACCCGCTGGTCGCCGATCCAGACGGTGGTTTCCCAGTGTGGGCGTTCGAGGTGGAGGACGATACGGCGTCCGGCCCAGGCTTTGGGGATGACAACGTCGCGCTGGTACCAGGCCGCTCCGGCGTAGTAGCGGGTGGGGGTGAGCCAGTAGGGGAACTTGAACTGACCGGGTTCGCGGTAGGGGGCGTAGCGGGCTTCGGTGAAGAAGGTGCGGTCGTTGAGATCGCCCATCCACTTGGTTGCGACGGTGGGGAGATCGCCGAAGCCTTGTTCCTGGAGAGAGCCTGGGAGATCCAGTTCGTCCGTGAGGGTTTGGTGGAACCAGCCTTCCTGGACGCCGCGGTCGAGGCGGTCGAGGGCAAACCGCCAGCGGCCGGCGAGCGATTGGGTATCGGCGCCCTGGACGAGGAGACCCAGGAGGAGCGTGGCGAGGGAGAGGAGGGTTCGGGAGGGGGTCATGGTGAAGCCGGGTGCAGGATAAGGGAGGGCGGAGAAGAAGCAAAGCGAAAGACGGCGGCGGATTGGATTGCCGTTATTGATGAATGCGTAAGGAGGCCGTGCCTCGTTCGAGAAGGGACGGGATTACGATAATCATCACGATAACGAGCAGGAGCGAGGATTCGGCTTTTGGCCTTTGCGGTTCGTGGGGAGGGGGCAGGCCGGCTGGGACACATGCGGGCGGAGCGCGCGAGGCCGGGGTTGGCTGGTTTTGTTCTTGTAAGGGGTCTGGCGGTCGACGTAAGGAACGGGCGGGCGACGCGCGATGGCTGGGCGTGGGTAGCGGTGTGGGGGGCGAGCGAATCGAGCCGGAAGGGACGACGTTCGAGGCGGGGTTTGGCCCGGGCGATCCGAGTTCGGCGCGCGCCCGAGATTGCATGCGACCGTTTCAGATCATCTTCAATCCGACGAGCGCGGCCGAGTTGGCGCGCATGCCCAAAGAGTTGCAGTTGCAGATCCTGGGCAATTTTCGAGGGCTACCGCTGGAGGTGATGAGCACGGATTTGGAGCAGTATGGGCGGATGGAGCGGAACGGGCGGACGCTGCATCGGTTTCGGATTGGGGACTACCGGGTTTACTTTGAGCGCCACGAATTGGGGGTGGTGGTGCATCGGATTCTGAATCGCAACACGTTGAAGGATTTTCTCTTTCGCTCGAGCCTGCCGACGGGGGAGGATGGTGTGCTGCAGGAGAATCCGAAGTTCTGGGAATTGATCGAGGCCGCGCGCGGGGCGCGCGGGTAGGGGGCAGGAGGTGGTGGCGGTTCCGCCCGCGTGGCCTGCCGTGCGCGGTGGAGGGTGGCCAACGGCCCTTGGCCAAATCGGGCCATGGCGGTCGGCGAGCCCGGAATCGGGTTGACCGAAGGCTGTTGGCTGCGTCTGAATGGGCCATCGGTTATGAAGTCGACGTCCCTTGCTCTCGTGCTCTCCTTGCTGGTCGGTGCTTTATCTTCTCCTGGCGCCGAACCCGCGGAGGATCGGTTGGAATATGTGCAGCAGGTGGATCTGATCCACTTCTCGCATACGGACTACGGCTTTACGGATCACCCGGCCGTCTGCCGCGAGACGCAGGTGCGCTACCTCGAGGTGGCGTTGGACCTGGCCCAGGCGACGCAAGCGAAGCCGGAGGAGGCGCGGTTCCGTTGGACCGCGGAGACGACGGTGGCCGTGGATGACTGGTGGAAGTCGGCTGCGCCGGCGCGGCGGCGCGAGTTTTTGCAGGCGGTGCGGGCGGGCCAACTCGAGGTGACGGCGCTGCCGTTCAACAACACGCCGTTTCTGAGCCGGGAACAGTGGCGCGTGATGACGCATTGGCTGCCGGAAGAGCTTTGGCGGGCGGTGGCGCCGCGGACGGCGGTGCAGAACGACGTCAACGGGTTTCCGCGCGCGGGTGCTCAAGCCCTGCTGGATCGCGGGGTGCGCTACTTGTTTAGCGGCATTAACAGCGACAGCGGGGGTCCTCCCTTGCCCCGCCTGACCGCCTTCTGGTGGAAGCAGCCGGATGGCCGGAGGCTGTTCGTCTGGATGAGCCTGCCGTACGGCGACGGTTTTTTCTTTTTCGAAGGGGAGGAGTGGCGGCGGGGGCCGTTGCCGCTGGCGGCGGACGCCCGTTATCGGCCTCCGCGGGCTGGGGATGTGCTGAAGACGGACGAGGAATCGTTGCGCCGGGCCCACGCCCACTGCGTCAAGCGTCTGCGCCAGTACGAGCGGGATGGTTACCGGCACCCGGTGGTGGCGGTGTCCATGACCAGCATGTGGCGCTACGACAACGACCCGCCGTTCCCGCCGCTCTCGGAGTTTGTCGAGGCTTGGAACCGAGCGGGTTTGCAGCCGCGGTTGCGGTTGGCCACGGTCTCGCAGGCGATGGAGGACCTGGAGCGGGTGGCCGGGCCGACCGCTCCGGAACATGAGGGGGAATGGACCGATTGGTGGGCCAACGGCACGGCCTCCGCGCCGCGCGAGGTGGCGGCCAGCCGCCAGGCCAAACGCCTGCTGGCGGCCGCGCAATCCTCGGTTTGGGGGGCTTCCGATCCCGCCAGCCAGAGGCGGGTGGAAGAGTTGTTGAAGGAGCTGTGCCTCTTCGACGAACACACCTGGGGCAGCGGCATGAGTGTGGCGCAGCCCTACAGCTTTGACGCCTTGGGGCAGTTCAACGAGAAGGCCCGGCTGGCCTGGCGCCCCCTCGCCCTGGCCGAATGGCTGCTCGGCCAGCGAGCCCGCTCCCGTCTCGGGCGCGAAGCCGAGGGGCTTTGGCTGGCCCATCCCTCGGCCGGCCGGTTCACCGGGTGGGTCACCCTCATTGCCTCCTGCCTGCGGGACCGTTCCCAGTCCCTGGTGGACCCTCAAAGTGGCACCCGCCACCGGCTTTACTTCGAACCCGGTCCGGTCTGGAGCCGACCTCAACAGCCCTCCGACCTCAGCCGAGAGGACGTCTCGGCCACGTTTGGCGACAACGTGCCCGACCGGTTTGCCAGGTTTTGGGTGGAGGACTTGGCCGGCCTGGCCGTGAAGAGGTTCGAACTGAGCAGGGAGGTCGTCGAGGATTGGGTCCCCGCGGGCGGGCCGGGGCCCACCGTGACGGTGGACGAGCAGGGTTGGCCGACCGGGGCCACTTGGGCCAACATGACGCAACCCCTGTTTACGGCCGGCCTGGGGGACTTCGTGTCGGTGAAGGTCAATGCCTTCGCACCGCGCTGGGCCCTGCAGGACATCTGGCAGGCCCGGGAGCCCGACCAGCGTCGCCGACTTCAAACCGAGAAGCTGGAATTCGTCACCGCGCAACCGGCCGGGGCCGCGCGCGTGGAGGAGACGCCCCATACCGTTCGTTACGCCCAGGCCCTGGAACATCCCCGCCTGCGCTGGGCCACGCGCAGGCTCGAACTCTGGAAACGCGAACCGCGGGCGCGCCTCATCGTCCGTCTCAACCGGCTGTCCTCCTTCGATCCCGAGTTGCTGTGCGTCGTCAGCCCATTGCCCTGCGACGGCACGCTGCCCAGGCTCAGCAGTGGAGGTGTGGGTTTCACTCCGTTTACCGACCAACTGACGGGTTCGTGCCGCGATTACTTCGGCATAGACGGGTGGGCGCGCTTCGACCGGCCCGAGGGCCACTGGCTTTGGGTCACTCGTGATGCCCCCTTGATCACCCTGGATGGCCCCCATCCGAAGTCGCATCTGACGGCGCCTCCTGCGCGCACGGGGCGGGTCTTGGCGATGGTCTACGACAACTTCTGGTATACGAATTTCCAGGGCGACAGTCCGGGCGTGATGGAGTTTCAGTTCGATTTGGTCTGGCGCAAGAATCTGGCGACGGACGCGGCGGCGGCGGCTCTGGCCGACGCCCTGCTGACCGAGCCGGTCGTTTCGATCAACCCCGCCTACCCGGAACACCCCGTCCTGATGGAGCGTCTGTTCCGACCCTAACCCCGTTGCTTGCATGGTCATGATATTTGCCCGGGCCTCGTTCATCGGCGCGCTTGGTTCCCTTCTGATCTCACCGGTCCAGGGGGCGGACCCGGCGGTGAGGGCGCGGCTGCCGGAGGGCGTTCGCACCGGCTCGTATCAGGGATGGGGTCGCAGCCTGTATCTGGAGGCGCGCGATCCGGACGCCTTGGCGGTCGTGGTCCCGGCGGTGGGAGGACGGATCATGCACTACGGCTTACACAGCCAGAATCTCCTGTTCGAACTGCCGGGCGCGGGGGGGACAACCTTCGAGAAGGACAAGGATGTCCCGTGGGTGGGAGGCTATCAATGCGGGGTTGGCCCCATCGAGGGCGCTGCCGTACAGAAAGCCGCCTTGAGCGGCGCCCATAACTGGTCCGCCCCGCGCGAAATGTCCGTCCGCCTCGAGGGCCCGGCGGATCTCGACCTGGGGGTGCAGATGACGAAGGACATCCTGATGGATCCGGAGACGGGCGATCTTGGGCTGGAACAACGCGTGCGGAACCGTGGGGACCAGGCGTTCACGGGGCGGCTGTGGGGACGCACCCTCTGTCGCAGCGGCGGGTTCATCATTGTGCCCGTGGCCAAGAGTCGACGCCTCCCGGCGGGCTGGGGGTTGGGCCAGGCGAGTTCGGACACGTGGGAAACCGCGCGTCCGCAAGCCGAAGGCGTTTCTCTGAAGCGGGGCATCCTGGTGGTGCGCGCCAGTGGACCGAGCACGCGGTTGGCGGTGGAGACGGCGGCCGGCTGGATCGCTTACACCCGGGGACGCACTCTCTTTGTGCAGTATTTCCTGACTGCGGGAGACTCTGGATCGACCGACGTCCCCGGCAACGAGATCCGCTTCGACCTGGCGGCGGTGGAGATGAGGGTGTTCGGCGCGGAGTTCACGCTGGCGCCCGGCGCGGAGCATGTGGTGCCGGCCAAGTGGACCTTGGAAGCACTCGAGAAAGACGTGACCACCGAGGATCAGGCCCGGGCCTTGGCCCATCGGATCCCTCCCTCGCCGTTCCGAGCCCTCGGGCGCTGACGTATGACGCCTTGGCAGGCCTCCGGACAGGTCCTGGTCGTTCGGACGGACGGCTGGGAATCGACTGCCGGCGAGGCGCTGGCCCTGGAGCGGGACTCGATCGAGCTGCCCTGGCGCGCAGCGCGGTCCCTGTTCCCGGTCGTGGTGGGCCGCCGCGGGATGGGCTGGGGGCGCGGACTGCACGATCCTGGTTGGGCGAGCGCGCAACATCCGGTGAAACGGGAGGGCGACGACCGCAGTCCGGCGGGGGCCTTTCGGCTCGAGGCGGCGTTCGGCACGGCGGCGGCGGAGGCGGCGGGAATCAGGTTGTGGTATTTTCGCTGCACTCCGGAGTTGCGCTGGGTGGATGATCCTGCCTCCCCCCTTTATAACCGCCCGGTCCTGGCGCCGCCCGGGGAGGAGACGCCGTGGCGGAGCGCGGAGGTCATGTTGCGTGGGGATGGTCTGTATGAGTTGGGGGTCGTGGTGGGGCACAACCTCGACCCGATCGAGCCCGGCGCCGGGTCATGTATTTTCCTGCACTTGTGGCAGGATCGGGACCACAGCACCAGCGGTTGCACGGCCATGGCGCGGGCCGACCTGGAATGGCTCGCGGGCTGGCTGAATCCCGCCGCCGATCCGATGCTGATCCAGCTGCCTCGGCCCGTCCTTGCCGCGGTGGCGCTGGACCGCGAGTTCGCAGGGTGTTGAGCCCTCCGGAACTCGGCAGCCCGTCAGTTGTCCATGGCCTCGATCTCCGGCCGGAGGGGGGCAAGGTCAGGATCCCGGAGGGCCAGCGCCTTGATCTCGGCGGGGTCGCCGACCTGCATGGCCTGGCGAAAGCGGGCCCAGGCTTCCTCCCGGCGCCCCATCTGGCAGGCGTAACAGGCCAGGTTGTAGGGGATGACGCTCACGGTGGGAAATCGGTCGAGGACGGTGATCAGTCCATCCCAGGCCTCCTGCGTCCGGCGCAGTTCGTGGAGGGCGTAAGACCGCCGGACCCAGCAACCCGGGTCCTCCGGTTCGACCACCACCATCGTCTCCGCGACCGAAAGGGCCTCGTCCCACCGCTTCGCCCGGGCGCAGATTTCCCAGCGCACGTCGAGGACGGCGGGATGCTGGTGTTGGGAGGCGGCGACCCGGGCCAAATCAGCTTGGGCTTCAGCGGGCAATCCCAATTCGAGCCAGCCTTGCGCCGCCAGCACAAAGTGGCTGTCGGGCGGTTCCAGGGCGCCGCGGTGCGTTGACATGGCGGTGATTTTAGTCGAACCCCGGCTGCGCTGCGACTACTCTTGCGACGAACTAACGCAGCCTCGTTCTCGTCGCCGAACCCATGCGCACCTCGCACCTTACGTTTCTCCCCGGAACCGCCGCTCCGTCTGCTCCCCTGGGTAGAGCCAGGTCGCGAGGGAAACCGATGAGCCGAGGAGGCTGGCTGTTTCGCGTCACGCTCGGGGTGTGGTGGCTGTTGTTTGGCCTCCAGAGCCCAGTCGCTGCCGCCTCGCGCGCCGCCGCGACCGTTGAGGATCTGCAGGCGCAGATTGTCGAACACCTCTCCCAGCCCCGCTTCGACCGAGCCCTCTGGGGCATCCAGGCCGTCTCCCTCGATACCGGCGCCACCCTCTTCGCCACCAACGCCCAGCGCCTGCTCAAGCCCGCGTCCAACAACAAGCTCTTTACCGGCGCGCTCGCCCTCGATCTGTTCGGGCCGGATTTCCGCATTCGCACCGATTTCTATGCTGGCAAGCCCCCCACCCGCCGGGGGACCCTCCGCGGCGATCTCGTGGTCTTCGGTCGCGGCGATCCCTCCTTCGCGGCTCGTTTTCATGGGGGCGATTACACGCAGTCGCTCCAGCCCTTGGTGGCCGCTCTGCGCCAGGCCGGGGTGCGTCGAGTGACCGGCGACCTGGTGGGGGACGAACGCTTTTTCCGCGGGCCGCCCTACGGGTCGTCGTGGACGTGGGACGATCTCCAGTATTACTACGGCGCGGAAGTGAGCGCCCTCTCGGCCGAGGACAACACCCTGGATTTGGAGTTCAAACCGGGACCGAGCCCCGGCCTCCCGTGCACGATCGTCGTGCGCCCCGCCACTGATCATGTCCACTTCGACAACCGCACCGTGACCGTGACCAACGGCGGGCCGCGCCGGATCGACCTCTACCGCGCCCCCGGTTCCGACCTGGTTCGGGTCACCGGCCAATTGCCGGTCGGCGACCGCGGGTGGACGGATGCCGTGGCCGTCTCGGATCCGGCCGGGCTTTTCCTCCGGCTGCTCCACGCCGAACTGCGGCGGCACGGCATCAAGGTGTCAGGCCGTCTGCGCACGGTGGACTGGCGGGAACGCCATCGTCACCCGGCGGACGCGGACGGGTGGGTGAAGGTCGCCGAGGTGCTCTCGCCCCCCATGAGCGAGCTGGTGGCGCGGATGATGAAGCCCTCGCAGAACCTGTATGCCCAATTGCTTTTTTTGCAGGCGGGCGAGAGGCAGCGAGGGGCGGCCCCAAATCCCGAAGGCGCGAGCGAGGACCTCGGTCTGATCGCTCTGCGGGGCTTCCTGGCCAAGGCGGGCATCCCGGCTGACGAAGTGCTGATCGAGGAAGGGTCGGGGCTTTCCCGCGGCGCCCTGGTGACACCGCGGGCGGTGGTCAGCCTGTTGCGCCACATGGACGATCATCCGCAATCGGTGCCGTTTCGCGAGAGCCTGCCCGTGGCGGGATTGGATGGGACCCTGCGCCAGCGGATGAAAGACACCGTGGCCGCCGGCCTGCTGCGGGCGAAGACGGGGACGTTGCGCTATGTCAACACGCTGTCCGGTTACACGACCACCCGGGCGGGGGAACGGTTGGCGTTCTCGATCCTGCTCAACGCCTACCGCCCCCCACCTGGGTCCTCGGGGCGGGATGAGATCGATGCCGTGGCCGTCA
Source organism: uncultured Verrucomicrobiota bacterium (assembly GCA_964629545.1). GTDB lineage: Bacteria > Verrucomicrobiota > Verrucomicrobiia > Limisphaerales > CAZVRY01 > CAZVRY01. Next base: position 32,947 of record CAZVRY010000010.1, read on the forward strand.
TGCTGACGTCGTGCGAGGGCCGCTCGTCACTCCGCTAGAATCCTTGCCGCCCAGAACTTGATCAAGTCGAGTCAAGTTCTCGTCCCGTCCCTCCTGCCGGCAAGGATTCTACAGAGCGAGGCGTGGAAATGGGGGTCCAGACGGCGAAGGAGCGTTGCACGAAAATGGGGGCCGGAGCGGGTCTGAGGTCACGCCTCGCTAGGCGCCAGTGCGTGAAAAACCGCGACCGGCTGCAGAACACGAGGACAATTGTCTCACACCCAGGATCCAGGATTCTCAGGAGCGAGGCGCGGGGATGGGAAGATAGGGAGAGGGGGACTCCTTTTTCAAACTGAGCACTGCTGATTCCTGGGGCGTGGCCTTGACTCGGGGGGGCACGGCCGGCACCCTGGTTCGAGGTGGCCTGAGTCCGGCCGCGATGCTGGTCCAGCGCTTCGGCAAGCGCAGGTTCGAGGATGAGGCAGAACGGGGGATCACGGTCCACTACGGTCCAGTGTTACAAGAGCACGCCTCTGTTATGACCTTACAGCGCCCACGCCATCGAAGCCCGGGTCCTTTCCAACGCCTCGCCGCCTGGGTGGTGGCCATGCTCAGCCCCTTCATCCTGCTCCAGGCCCAGCCCCCCCCCGCGAACCCCGCCCCCCTCCGAGTTGGGATCTCGCCCATCTTCCCGCCGATGGTCTTCAAGCAAGGCAAGGAGCTGGCCGGGGTGGAAGTCGAGTTGGCCCGGGCGCTCGGCGAACGTCTGGGCCGCCCGATCGTTTTCGTCGAGGTTCCCTGGAATGACCAGGTCGAGAGCCTGATTGCCAACAAGACCGACATCATCATGTCGTCGATGTCCATTACGATGGCCCGTCGCCATGTGGTGACGTTCAGCCGGCCGTATTTCATCGTGGGCCAGATGGCCTTGGTGCGCCGGGAGGACCTCAACAAGTATGCGCTGGGCTTTCCCTTCAGCCTGCCGGGTACGCCCGGGGTGCTGCGCGCCACGACGGGCGATTTCCTGGTCCAACGGGATTTCCCCAATAACAAGCGCAAAGTCTATGCGACGACGACGGAGGCCGTGAGCGCGCTCCAGAAGAAGAAGATCGACCTGTTCGTCAGCGATTCGACGCTGGTTTGGCATCTGGCTGGGCGCCACGCCACGGAAGGGCTCGCCGCCGTGCCGATTGCGCTGAGCGAGGAGCAACTGGGCTGGGCCATGCGCAAGTCCGACGACACCCTCCAGCAATCGGTCAACGAGTTCATCTCGAAGTCGATCCAGGACGGTTCCCTCCTGAAGGTCTTTCGCCGCTGGACGGCCACGGGACAATAGCGGCCCGCCCAGATCCTCGCTTCGGCGCCTCGGTTACAGCCCCACCAGGGGGATGCGCCCTTCTCGCGCCGAGCATCTGGCCAAGCCGCGTGCCCGCCCAAACCCGAAGTTGTTTGTGCACAGACCCTAAGGGTCTGTGCAAAAATAACTTCCGATTTTGCTGGAGGCGGATCCGCGGTTCCAGGGCACCCCCGCCGCGGTTCGGGGCCCGGACTTGGCCCGGAATTGGTGTTGACTTTGGAGGGTTGGGGGGATAGGGAAGAGCAATAGCCTCCGTGAAGCGTTAACTACCAACCCCCACGCTGTTTATGATGAATCCCCGCTTTGCCACGCTGCTTGGCCTTGTCGCCGCCGGTGGCGCCACGGCGACCGCTCAAGTGTTCGGTGATTTCGAGTCGTTCACCAGTGGCGCCACGTCGGTCATGTTCCGGCAGCCGAGCTTCTCCGGGAGCACCGGTGGTTTCCTCAATACGACTCCCAATGTGACTGAGGTTACGGACGCATTCCCCGCCGGCAATGCCCGGGCGGGCAGCCTGGCCCTGCACGTGGGCCTTGATATCAAGGTCGATGCCGTCAATCCATGGGTCCGCCTCACGACCTTCGGAGCGACGTCGCTGCCGAATCCGACCATCGATTTCACGCAGTACCTGCAATTCGACGTTTACAGCGACCGCGCGATCAAGCTCGCGCTGGGCGTGCGCGAAACCGGCACATCCGCGGACATTGGGGCCAACGGCGGCACCTCGGGCAGCATCGAGTTTGTCGGCACCGACGGGAAGATAGGGTCTGGCCCGAATCCGCTGCGCACGATTGCCGCTGGAACCTGGACCACCGTGGCGTTTAACGTGGACAGCGAACTGGCCGCCGGGTTCACCGGCAACGGGATCGTCGATCTGGGCGCGACCGGCAAGGGGGTCCTCGAACACCTCGGACTGGTGCCGCTCACCGGCGAGACCGGCACCTTCCACCTTTACTTCGACAACTTTGAAGTCACGGCCACCCCGGTGCCGGAACCTACGACCTATGCGCTGATCGCCGGACTGGGCCTGATGGGCTTCGCGGCCTCTCGGCGGGCCAAGCGCTAAGTTTCCTCCGCCTATTACCCCTCCTCAGGCGCGGGCCCTGCCCGCGCCTTTTTGTTGGCCTGGGCGCCTGCCTGAACCTCGCTGCGACGCCCCCGCGCGCGGCCGCCCTGCGGGTTCGCCGCACGTCCGAGCTGCTGGACCGCCGGCATTCTTGCCGGATCGAGGGACGGGCCGTCAGGAGGGCGGCGCTCCGACCCAGCCACCGGCAACCTCGGGACACCGCCGCGGGCCCGTGCGCGGGTCCAGGGGGCTCGTTTGCGGTTGACTGGATCGTCGGCAAGATCTACAAGAATTCCATCATCCACCTATGAAATCGTCCCTGCTCTCCTGCTTGGCGTTCTCCTCCATGTTGGGTTCCGCGGCCGTCGCGCAGTCACTCTTCCTCGAACCGCTCTGGTCGCAACCGGCGGGCTCCCAACCCTACCTTGGAGGGGTCAACTCGAACACCGACCGCGGCATGGCGTATAACCCAGCCACCGGCAACCTGATCCTGGTGTCGCGCACCGGCGGCCTCAGCGTCAATGTCATCGATAGCAGCAACGGCACCCGCATCCGCACTCTGGACACCACCGGGGTCACCGGCGGAACCTTCGCTCTCAGCCAGGTGGGCGTCGCGGCGGACGGATCGATCTACGCGGCCAACCTGGTCACCGACTCGAGCGCGAGCCCGTTCAAGGTTTACCGCTGGGCCAGCGACAGCGACGCCTCGGCGCCCACCGTGATCTACTCAGGGAATCCGGCCGGAGCGAGCGCGAGCCGCGTGGGCGACAGTTTCCGCGTGCGAGGATCCGGGGTGAACACGGAGATCGTGGCGGGAGTGGGCACGACCCTGACGTTCAACAAGGGTTTCATCCACCTGGGAACGGTGGACGGCTCGGCCTTCAATGCCACGGCTATCGCAGTGCCCGACCTGGCGGCCGGCGATACCCGGTTGAGCATCGACTTCGGAGCGGGCAACACGGTGCTGGCCAAGCAGCAGGGCGATCTGCGGTTCATTACCTACAACGTCGGTGCCGGCAGTGGGACCTTGGATGCGTCTTCCACCCTGGTTTCCGGAGCGGGAACCCCCGGGCCGTTCGCGCTTTCTCCCGATGGCGATGCCTTGGTGGCCCTCACCTACAGCGGCACCGCGACCGAACAACGGGTGAACCTCTACGGGGCCCTCGTGCCAGGCAGCAATAACCCGCTCGACTTCGAAGCCCTCGGCAGCTTCAACGCCAATGCTAACGCGGCTGGGGCGGTCGATTTCAACAACAGCGGCGACGTTGTCTTCGTGTTGGCGACGAATAACGGTCTCTACGCCTACACCGTCGTCCCCGAACCGTCTACCTACGCCCTTATCGTGGGCTTTGGTCTGGCCGCCTTCGCGGCTTACCGTCGGCGCGTGCGGGCCGCCTGATCTCGCGGTCAGTTTCCATTCCGGCGCGGGTTGTCCCCGCGCCTTTTTTTTGTCTGCTCCGCGCCAACTGGCCAAAAGCCTGCTATCTTCGCGCGCATGTTGCTTGTTTCCTTGACCCGCTGCTCCGCCTGTCTGGTCGCCACCCTGGCCGTCAGCGGGGGCGTTCTCGGGCTCCAAGCCCAAGCCAACGAGTTCCGCGCCCTTTGGGTGGACGCCTGGAGCGGCGACTTTGCCAGTCCCTCCAAATGCAGCCAACTCATCAGCGACGCCCGGGCCGGGAATTTCAACGCCCTCATCGTGCAGGTGCGGCGACGGGGCGACGCCTTTTACAACTCGCTCTTCGAGCCGAAAAACAGTAGCATCAGCTCGTCGTTCGATCCTCTGGCGGACTTGATCCGCAAGGCCCACGACACCGCCGGGGGCCAGCCGCGCATCGAAATCCACGCCTGGATCGTGACCTACAACATCTGGAACAACCAAGCCACGCCGCCGGGGGCCAGTTCTCCCCCCCATCCGTTCAACGCCCATGCGGAGTGGCTGACCCGGGATGTCAACGGGGCGACCTGGGACAACACCCACGGTGTCTACGCATTCGACCCCGCCCATCCCGAGGTTCAAAGGCACACCTTCAACGTGGCGATGGATCTCATCACGCGGTACGACCTGGACGGGCTCAACTGGGATTACATTCGGTATAATGGTCCCACCTGGGGCTACCACCCCGTGGCGGTCGCCCGCTTCAATGCGCGTTCTGGCCGCACCGGGATTCCCCCCAAGGACGACGAGGCGTGGAAACAGTTTCGGCGCGACGAGGTCACCGCCCTCGTCCGCAAGGTGTATCTCCACGCCATCGCCCTGAAACCGCACCTGAAACTCTCCGCGGACACGATCACCTGGGCGCCCGGCCCCCAGTCGGGTGCAGACTGGTATGCGTCGGGCGCATGGACCGAGGTTCTGCAGGACTGGCGCGGTTGGATGGAGGAGGGGATTCTCGACCTGAACGTGCCCATGGCCTATTTCAACCACGCCACCCGGGCGACCGACTTCCTCCGCTGGAGTGCCTTCGCCAAGAACCATCGCTACGGTCGCCATGTGGCCATCGGTCCCGGGCTCTACCTCAACGTCGCCTCGAACGCCATCGTGCAGCTCCGCGAATTCCGCCAACCCACGACTACCGGCGCCAAGGCCGACGGCGTCTGCGGGTATGTTTACAAGCTTCTGAATGTCGATAATGCGGTTCCGCGGTCCGAGTTTCTGGCGGCGTTGACCCAGCCCAGCGCCTACGATCCCATCCAGCCAGCCGTGTTCGCGGAACCGGCCCTCCCCCCCCCGATGCCCTGGAAGACCACTCCCACCCGGGGGCACGTCCTGGGCCAGGTCCGGCACCGCCTGAACGGGACCGACCTTGACGGCGCCACCGTCCGGTTCAGCGGCCCCGTCACCCGCACGCTCACGAGCGACGGCACCGGTTTCTTCGGCGCGGTGGACTTGCTGCCCGGAACCTACACCCTCACCGCCTCCTTCCCCGGCCTCGACCCCGTCACCACGAACTGCCTGGTCACCGCGGGCCTTGTCACCACCCGCGACCTCGAGCTCGGCCCGGCCTTGGCGGATCAGGTCATCCGCCAGATCGAGTCGTTCCCCGGCCGCACCGCCGCCATCGTCTCCTGGCAACTCTCCGATCCCGTGCCGGCCTTCGTGGAATACGGATCCACCACCAACCTGGGCCTCGTCACTCCCATCCTGGCCAACTCTTCGACCAATCGGGAGGCGCTGCTTACGCCGCTGCCCGCCGGCCAGGACGTGCACTTCCGGGTGGTGGCCCGGACGGCGGGAGGAGACGTGCGGTCTCGCCTCCACGTCCTGCGGACGGCTGGCGATGTGATCCTGGACAATCCTGCCGCTGCCTTCGCCGGATCCTGGACCACGGGCACGAGTGCGGTGGACAAGTATGCTGCGAACTACCAATACGCCGGCACCACCACCGGCAGCGCCACGGCAACCGCCACCTACACGCCCCTCCTCCAAACCCCGGGCCGTTACGACCTCTATGTCTGGGCCCCGGGCGGCTCGAACCGCTCCACCAACGCCCCCTTCGAGATCGGCTATGACGGGGGCCAACAAACCGTGCGGCTGAATCAGACCCCCCAACACGCCGGGTGGCGCCTCCTCCTGGCCAACCGCCCCTTCCGGCGGGGTGAGCACGGCTATGTGCGACTCGCCAACCACACCGGCGAGAGCGGAAAAGTCATCATGGCCGATGCCGTCCGCTGGGCCTACGCCCCGGGGCAAGATCCCGCGCCCCCCGGGGAGGTCCCCGACTGGTGGGCTGCCTACTACTTCGGTTCGCCGGTCGCCGGCTCGATCGATCACGACGGCGACGGCGCCTCCACCCACGCTGAATATTGGATGGGCACGGCGCCGACGGTTGCCAGCTCCCGGTTGCTGGTTCAGATCGAGGCCGCCGACCCGGGCCAGGTCCGCCTCCGTTTCCAACCTGCCTACCAGGACCGCCTTTACCGTCTCCAAGTCCGCGACGCCCTCGGAGGCGATTCCTGGACGACCCGGCAGGATCTGAGCCCCAGCTTCGAGTCCGACGGGTCCGGGATCTTCCTGCTCACGCCGCCGGCCGACGCCCGCCTCTTCCTGCGCGTGGAGGTCACGCTGGCGCCTTGAGGTTTGCTCGACGCTCACCCTTACCCACCCTTACCCACCCTTGCCACCCCATGGACCCTACCCCGCTCGCGCCCGCGATCACCGACCGCATCGAGGCCTTGATCCGGTCAATCTACGGGCCCGGAACCGCGCCCGCCCTCACCGAGGATCTCCTCGCCCTGTTGGAGCGGTTCCGCCAGCCATCCCCTGCGGTCCGTCGGGCTTCTGCAGCCCTCACGCCCGACGAACGGGATGTCCTGCTGATCACTTACGCCGATCAACTGCGCGCGCTGGAAGGGTCGCCTCTCGCCGCCCTGACGACCTTCTGCCGGCGCTGGCTGGGGGAGGTCATCAGCGGCGTGCACTTGCTCCCGTTCTATCCGGCGTCGTCCGATGATGGTTTCTCCGTCTGCGATTACTTCGCCGTGGACTCGGCGGTGGGGTCATGGGACGACGTGCGGCGGTTGGGGGAGGCGTTCGACGTCATGGTGGACGCGGTGTTCAACCACGCCTCGGTCCAGGGCGACTGGTTCCAGCGGTTTCTCCGCCAGGAACGCGGGTACGAACGGTTCTTCGTGACGGTCGAGGGTGCGGTCGACCTCAGCCAGGTGGTTCGTCCCCGGGCGTTGCCCTTGTTGACCCGTTTCGAGACTGCCGCTGGCCCGCAGCAGGTGTGGACCACGTTCAGCGCCGATCAGGCCGATCTGAACTTCCGCGAGCCGCGCGTGCTCCTGGCGGTATTGGAGGCCCTGCTTTTCTATGTGGACCAGGGCGCGCGGTTCATTCGACTGGACGCCATCGCCTTTCTCTGGAAGGAGATCGGCACTGGCTGTCAGCACCTCCCGCAAACGCACGCCCTCATCCAACTCATGCGGGCCGTCCTCGACGCCGTCGCGCCCCACGTCCTCCTCATCACCGAAACCAACGTGCCCCATCGGGAGAACCTCTCCTACTTCGGCGACGGCCTCCACGAGGCGCAATTGGTCTACAACTTCGCCCTGCCCCCGCTCGTCCTGCACAGCCTGGCCACCGGCGACGGCACCGTTCTGACCCGATGGGCGGCGACCCTGCGGACGCCGTCGCCGCGGACCACGTTCTTCAACTTCCTGGCCTCGCACGATGGCATTGGGCTCAATCCGGCGCGGGGCCTGTTATCCGCGTCCGACCTCGAGGCCCTGGTCGAGCGCACGCGGCGCCACGGCGGTTTGGTCTCGTGCAAGAACAACCCCGACGGCTCGCAGAGCCCTTACGAGCTCAATATTACCTGGTTCGACGCCGTGAACGACCCGGGCGCCAACGAGCCCCTCGATTGGGCGATCGATCGCTTCCTGGTTTCGCAGGCGATCATGCTGGTCCTGGCCGGGGTGCCGGGCATTTACTTCCACTCCCTGGTCGCCTCCCGCAATGACGACGAGGGCGTTCGCACCAGCGGCATTGCCCGGCGCATCAACCGTCAGAAGCAGTCGCTCGATCACCTCACCCGCGAGTTGGCCGACCCCGCGTCGCTCGCGTCCAGGGTCTTCGTGCGCTATCGACACCTCCTCGCCGTTCGCCGTCGGGCCGCCGCCTTCCATCCCCAAGCCGCCCAGGAAGTCCTCTCCCTCGATCCCCGGCTCTTCGCCGTCCGGCGCCGCCCGGAGGCCCCATTTCCCGAAGTTCTGGCGCTTCACAACCTCAGCGGACAACCGGTCTCGCTCGCCCTTCCCGAGACCCACCCGCCCGGCCAAGGGTGGTCGGACCTCCTCGCGGAGGATCCCTCGGCGCCAGCGCGTTCCCCGGGATCGGACCTCACCCTCGGGCCTTGGAAGATTGCGTGGTTTTCTTGCTTTCCTCAGCCGGGGATTGGGCTATGAATCGCCCCGCTATGAACATGCATGCAACCCCTTTGCGGGACCGGGTGGCCATCGTACTTCTGGTCGTGACCCTCTGCTTTTTCGCTCCCCTCTTGCGGGCCGCAGACGTGTCCACGAATGCGCCTCCTGCGCAGCCGGGAACGGTCCTGGAGAGAATCCCCGCCGGGACGTGGTTGACCTTCGGTTTGGACCGGATTGCGTGGCTGCAGCGCGACGTGATGGGGAACCCTGCCTGGCAATACCTCGCCGCCCTCATTTATGTCACCCTGGCCTTTTACGCGTCCAAGATCCTCGATCACCTCATTCACTACCGATTGCGGAAGCTCGCGCTGAAGACCAAGACCGAGGCCGACAACCTCATTCTCGACCTCGTCCGTGGTCCGGTGAAGCTGGTCGCGTTCGTCGTCTTCCTCCACATCGGCCTGCGCATGTTTGCCTGGCCGGACTGGGCCGAGTACTTCGTTTCGAATGGTCTGAAGATCGTGGTGGCTGGATCGCTCACCTACGTGGCCTTGAAGTTCGTCGACCTGTCCATGGGAGTCTGGCACAAGCGGCTCGAAGGGGCCGGGGAGCCGGCCGTGGACATGCAGTTGTTCCCCGTCATCCGCAAGAGCCTCAAGGTCTTCGTCGTGGTGGTGTCGGTGCTGGTCACCTCGCAGAACCTGGGCATGAACATCACCGGCCTGCTGGCCTCCCTCTCGATCGGCGGCCTGGCCGTCGGTCTGGCCGCCCAGGACACCCTCTCCAACCTCTTTGGCGCGGTGGCGCTGTTTGCCGACAAACCCTTCCGGGTGGGCGACCGCATCCAACTCGATGCCATCGACGGAACGGTGGAGGCCATTGGCCTGCGCAGCACCCGCATCCGCCACCTGGACGGCTTCCTCGTGACCGTCCCGAATCGCACCATGGCCAACGCCAATATCACCAACGTCAGCAAGCGCCCGACCATCAAGACCCTGATGAACATCGGGATTACTTACGACACCCCCGCGGCCAAGGTGAAACGGGCGGTCACGATCATCGAGGAGGTCTTCAAGCCGCATCCCAACACGGACAACCTGGTGATCAGCTTCAACAAGTTCGAAAACTGCGCGCTCAACATCCTGGTGGTGCATTGGTGGAAGACGCTGAACTTCACCGAATACCTGGCGGGTCTTCAGGAGTTCAACCTGGAAATCAAACGCCGTTTCGATGAGGAAGGCATCAGCTTCGCTTTCCCCACGCAGACGGTCTACGTCAAACAAGATTCCGAGTGGAAGCTCCGCTCGCCGTCCGGCTCATGACCACCACCCTGGTCCTCCTCGGTGTCGGACTGGGCCTCCTCATCAAGGGCGGCGAGCTCTTCGTCGCCGCCGCCCTGCGCATCGCCACGTTCCTCCGCATGCCCCGCGTCGTGGTGGGCTCGACGCTGGTCAGCTTGGCCACCACCACCCCCGAACTGGTGGTGTCCATCATGGCCGGCCACCGCGGCGAATCCGGCCTGGCCGTCGGCAACGCGGTCGGGTCCTGCATCTGCAACATCGGCCTCATCCTCGGAGTGACCGCGGCCATCAAACACGTGGACATCCACCCTCGGACCCTGCGTCCGGCTCTGTTCGCCATGTTCGGCTTCGGTGCGCTGCTCTTCCTGATGTCCCTCAACCTCTCCCTCCCCCGCACCCAGGGCGCGATCCTGATTGCCGGCGGCCTGGCCTATTTCGTCTGGGACTTCCTCCAGCACGCGCGCCAGGTCAAGCCGGCCGAACTGTCGGAGGCCGCCGCGATCAAGGAGGAACGGAGCGCCAGCCGCTGGGCCTGGTTCCAAACCCGCACCGGCAGCGTGGTCCAGTTCCTCATCGGAGCCGGCATCGTCGTGATGGGCAGCCGCCTGCTGGTCGACGCCGCGGTCGGGTTGGCCCAGCGTCTCGGCATCCCCAGCATCATCGTCGGCCTCACCATCGTCGCCGTCGGAACCTCCCTCCCGGAACTCATCACCGCCGTCACCTCCGCGCGCCAGGACGTCTCCGACCTGGCCGTCGGCAATGTCCTCGGGGCCAATATCGCCAACCTCACCCTGATCGTGGGTGCCGCCGCCGTTCTCTCCGAGGTCCGTTTCAGTCGCGCCACTCAACTCTTCAACTTCCCCGCCCTGTTGGCGATCTGCGGGTTGCTCTTGTGGATGTTGTTGACCGACCGCCGTCTGACCCGCCGAGAAGGCGTGGGCCTGCTGGCAGCCTACGCGCTTTATCTCGTCATGCTCGTTGGTCTCACCCTCGCCGGCCAGACCTGATCCGCTGCGGAGGCCCGCTCTGGCGCCGGGGACGCCCCCTACCCTCGGCCGGCCATCCAGCGGACCAATTGTGCGTGGTCCCCCCCGATGGGCGGCGCAGCCTGGTGATCTCCCCGCAACCACCACGTCTGCCAGCCGAAAAGGCGGGCGGGCGCCATGTCGTTGTCCCACCGATCCCCCACCATGAGGGCTTCCCCGGCCGCCCAGCCGCGTTGCTCGAGACGCGCCGTGAGGATTTGGAAGACGTGCGGGTCCGGCTTGCTGAATCCGTGCTGGTAGGACCAGAAGGAAAGCTCGGGGGCGAAGATCGCCATGGTCAAGCCGTCGCCGGCCAGCGCCATGCTCAATTCCTGCACCGTGTAACGCTGCGCGTTGGTCGCAATCCCTAAGGTCACCCCGTGATCGCGCAGCCAGCGCAAGGTGTCGCCCGCCCCGCGGGCCAACCGGACGGTCCGGCCGATCTGCATTTGCGCGAAGGTGAAATCGGCGAAGGTCGTTGGTTCCAGCCTGTTCAGGCCCGGCAGCACCTCCCGCAACAGGTTGGGCCACTGCACCTCGGGCCATCCCAGTCCGCGAGCCTTGGCCTGGGCATGGTGACGGGCGATGGCCTGGCTGCACTGCACGGAGAACTCGGTTCGGCCGCACGGCGGGCTGGATCCAAGCGTGTCGGCAAACAACCGCTGCCACCGCGCCTCCGCATCCGCCGGGGGCGGTCCGACCTCCAGCAGCGTCCCGTAAATGTCAAAAATGACGGCCCGAATCCTCATCGCATCCGCACTTCTCCTACCATCTCCCGGCCCCCGTTGCCGAGCTTTTCCCACACCCATTTCCGTCGGCCCGAAAGTCGTCCTTGTGAAGCGGTCCTCCCCCCGACTACCATGGACGCGTCGGCTCGGTCTTTACGGTCGGCTCCCAAGGGTCCGGCGTCGTGCGCGTCGGAGGCAACCAGGATGGTCGGGCCGCCATCCCAGATCTTGATCGTATGTCCGATTTCTTTCAAACCGGCGCCATTGCGACGCTTCATCGGCTTGGCCGACCCGATGTGGCGCGTCTCGAGAAGGAACTGCGGGATTTCACGCAGGAAACGCCGATCGCCCTGGTCCTCCCGTGTCACGTTCGCGAACTCGGTTCCAACGCGCTCCGCCTCATCCTGCGCGAACTCCGCCAGGTCGATTACCTCTCCCAAATCGTGGTCGGCATCGACGGTGCGGGCGCGCGGGACTGGCGCCGCGCCCGCCGCCTGTTCGCCCAGTTGCCCCAGCGACCGGTTCTGCTCTGGAACGACGGCCCCCGGATGCAACGCCTCTACCGGCGCCTTGAAGAGGCCGAGCTCACCGTGGGCCCGGGGGGCAAGGGACGCAACGTTTGGATCTGCTTTGGCTACGTGATCGCCAGCGAACGGGCCCGGATGGTCGCCGTCCATGACTGCGACATCACCACCTACTCCCGCGAACTGCTGGCCCGTCTCTGTTACCCCGTCGCCCATCCCTCCCTCGGGTTCGACTTCTGCAAGGGCTACTACGCCCGCGTGGGCGGCCGTCTCAACGGCCGCGTCATGCGCCTCCTGGTCACCCCCGTCCTCCGTGCCCTCCGCGGCATCCTCGGCTCCCACCCTTTCCTGGTCTACCTCGACACCTTCCGGTATCCGCTGGCCGGCGAGATCGCCATGGACCTCGATCTGGTTCGCCGCAACCGCATCCCCTTCGACTGGGGACTCGAGATCGGCATGCTTGCGGAGGTGTTCCGGAACTGCGCCCCGCGCGCCATCTGCCAGGCCGAACTCTGCGACAACTACGACCACAAACACCAGGAACTCTCCGCCCGCGACCCCGAGAAGGGCCTCAACCGCATGGCCGTCGACATCATGCGCTCGATCTTTAGCCGCATGGCCAGCGAAGGCATCAAGCTCGACCAGGGGGTCTTCGACACGTTGCTCTTCGCCTACACCCGCCAAGCCGAAGATACCCTGCGGTTCTACAACGCCGACGCCGTCATCAACGGACTCCAATTCCCCCGCCACGAAGAGGAATCGGCCGTCTCCACCTTCGCCCGCAGCATCCGCCTGGCCGGCAAGGCCCATACCGAAGACCCCACCTTCTGGCCCCTCACCACCAACTGGAACCGTGTCGAGTCCGCCCTCCCAGGCTTCGGCGAGGAGCTCAACGAAGCCGTCCGCCTCGATAACGCGGGGTAGAGGAAAAGAAAACGCGAACCCCGATCGCTCGGGATTCGCGTCGCACGAGAGCAGTGGGTCCGCCCGCTTACTTCTCCTCAGGAATCCGCATGCCGTAGAACGACCGGTAGACGAACACCAGCGCCACGAGGCCGAAGATCAGGCCGATCACGGTCTTCGCGTTCTGGTTGGTCATGTGGACGGCGATCTCGACCGCGAGCAGGCCGAAGAGGGTGGTGAACTTGATCACCGGGTTCAACGCGACCGACGAGGTGTCCTTGAAGGGATCCCCCACGGTGTCGCCCACGACCGTCGCCGCGTGCAGGTCGGTGCCCTTGGCCCGCATGTCCACTTCCACGATCTTCTTGGCGTTGTCCCAGGCGCCGCCCGCGTTGGCCATGAAAATGGCCTGGAATAAGCCGAAGAAGGCGATTCCGATCAGGTAGCCAATGAAGAAGTAGGGATTGAAGAACGGCAGGGCCAGCGACATGCAGAACACGACGATGAAGATGTTCCACATGCCCTTTTGCGCATACTCGGTGCAAATCCGCACCACTTCCTTGCTGTCCTTGTCCGAAGCGGTGGTCGCGTCCAGCTTCATGTGCTGCTTGATATAAAGCACCGCCCGGTAAGCGCCGGTCACCACCGCCTGGGTCGAGGCGCCCGTGAACCAATAAATGACCGACCCGCCCATGATCAGCCCGAGAATAATCTCGGGTTGCACGATGCTGAGGGCGTCGATGACGGGCTTGAACGGTCCCGTCCCGCCGGCTGCCACCTGGGCTTCGAACATGCTCTGCAGCAACATGATGATGCCGAATACCATCGTGGTGGCACCGACCACCGCCGTGCCAATCAACACCGGCTTCGCCGTGGCCTTGAACGTGTTCCCCGCCCCATCCCCCTTCTCCAACTGATACTTCGCATTCTCGAAGTCCGGTTGGAACCCGAAGTTCTTCTGGATGTCTTCCTTGATGCCCTTGCGCCCCTCGATCTGGCTCAACTCATACACCGACTGCGCGTTGTCCGTCACCGGCCCATAACTGTCCACCGCAATGGTTACCGGGCCCATCCCCAGAAAACCGAAGGCCACCAGGCCAAAGGCGAAGATCGGCGCGGCGAAGGCGAACTTCGCCGGCATCATCGCCATCAACGCCGGGTTTTGGGAGAAGTAGTAGGAGACGAACATCAGGAGCATGATGACCAACCCCATCCAGAAGGCCGACATGTTCCCCGCGACAAAGCCGGACAGGATGTTGAGTGAAGCCCCGCCGTGCTTCGAGCAGTTGGTCACCTCCCGCACGTGCCGGGAGGTGGTGCTGGTGAAGATCTTGGTGAACTCGGGGATGAGCGCCCCTGCGATCGTGCCGCAGCTGATGATCATCGACAACACCCACCATAGGTCCTGTTGCGGCGCGCCCGTCGCATCCTTGAAGTCGCCCAACAGCAACTTGCTGGCCACGAACGTGATGCCAATCGACACGGCGGAGGTGATCCACACGAGATGCGTCAGGGGAGCCTCGAAATCGAAGTCCTTCAGCCCTCCGAACTTGGCCTTGCTGATGCCTTCGTTAACGAAATAGGACGCCAAGGAGGTCACGATCATCAAGGCCCGCATCGCAAACAGCCAGATGATCAACGTCGCGCAGATGGTCGGGCTCTCCGCCAACGCCAAGGCCAAAAACGCAATCAGCGCCACGCCCGTCACCCCATAGGTCTCGAACCCGTCCGCCGTCGGCCCCACCGAGTCGCCCGCATTGTCCCCCGTGCAGTCCGCAATCACCCCGGGATTCTTCGGATCGTCCTCCGGCAGCTTGAACACGATCTTCATGAGATCCGAGCCGATGTCGGCAATCTTGGTGAAGATGCCGCCGCAGATGCGGAGGACCGAGGCACCCAGGGACTCGCCAATCGCAAACCCGATGAAGCAAGGGCCGACGAGGTCGCCGGGGAGGAAGATCAGGATGCAGATCATGAAGAACAGTTCCACGCAGACCAGCAGCAGCCCCACGCTCATCCCGGAGCGGAGGGGAATGCCCAAAGTGGCGAGGGGGTTGCCCTTGAGGGCGGAGAAGGCCGTCCGGGAATTGGCGATCGTGTTGATCCGGATGCCGAACCAGGCCACTCCGTAGGAGCCGAGGATGCCGAGGATCGAGGCCATGAGGATGACCACGACGTGGCCGAAGGAGTTATGCTGCAACACTTTGAAGTAGTAGAAGATACACGCTGCAATGAGCAGCCAGAGGATGGCGAGGAACTTGCCCTGCGTGAACAGATACGTCTTGCACGTCTCCCAGATGGTGTTTGACACCTTGGCCATGCAGTCGTGCACTGGTAACGCCTTCGTCTGCACGTATTGCACCAACCCGAACGCCGATCCCACAAAGCAGAGCAGGATCCCCAAATACATCAGCGCCTTCCCGCTGATCCCCCCTACTCCCTGAAACGTCACCGTGCTCAGGTCCGGTATCTTGATGTCAGCCTCGCTGGCCCACGCCGGGAGGCTGGCCATCGCCAGCAACCCAAGCCAGGTTAACCCCCATTTCCATGCGGTCAGTTTTCTCATAAGGTTCAATCTCAGTTCTTCGTCGTCAACCAGCCCCGCCCCGGAACGGAGCGGTTCATGCCCCGCCAGTAATCGGTAAGGCCCGAGGGGTGTCAAGCATTCAATCAACTGCTTCTGGCATCCTCACATCCCAGCAGATGTTAATGGAACGTTGCTATCCTCCACTCCGCGGAGTATTAGGCTTGCTTTCTTCTGCCCGCCCTCTCCAAGACGATGCCACCCCCCCGCCTCCCCGCTTCCCATCCCGCCGCGTCTCCAGCCCCCGCTTTTCCCTCCCCTCGCCCCGCTCGCCGCTCAAATTCCCTCGCCCAGGTTCGGCGGCGCCTGGTGAACGGTCGCCACCTCGGGGGTCAGTTCCGCTCCCTCCCGGGCCAGCACCCGGTATTGACGAATCTGGAAGGAAACCTCCCGGCCATCCTCCATCCCCAGCAGGGCATACTCTTCCTTCGTCATCCGCGCCCGCACCACCAGGCCCGAAGGCAGCTCCAACTCGAGCCGCAACAAGATGCCGAGGAAATAGGTGCGCTTCAGCACCGCCCGGTAGCGATATTGCGCCAGGTCCGCCGCCACTTGGACCGCGTAGGGCCGAAAGCCGATGCGCAGTTTCTGCCCCTCCGGCTGGCCATGACTGGGAAACTCCAATTCGCCCGCCCGCGCCTTCCCCCCGCGCACGTCCAGTTCGAGGATGTTCATGACCCCAATAAAGCGGGCCACGAACTCGTTGGCGGGCTGCTCGTAGACCTCGCGGGGGGTTCCGATCTGCTCCAGTTGGCCCCGCGAAAAGATGACGATCCGATTCGCCACCTCCATGGCTTCTTCCTGGTCGTGGGTGACGAACACCGTGGTCACGTTCAGTTCCTGCTGCATGTGGACCAGCCACTCCCGCAATTCCTGGCGGATTTTGGCGTCCACGGCGCCGAAGGGCTCATCCAACAGCAGCACCTCGGGGCGAGGCGCCAGTGCGCGCGCGATCGCGACCCGCTGCCGCTGCCCCCCCGAAAGCTGATGCGGCAACCGCTCGGCCAACCCCTCCAGCCCGAACAAGGTCATCAACTCCTCCACCCGCGCCGCCCTCTCCGGCTGGCTCCACTTCCTGATCCGCAACCCGAACGCGATGTTGTCCGCCACGCGCATGGTCTTGAACAAGGCGTAGTTCTGGAACACGAAGCCAATCCGCCGCCGCTGCACGGGGACGTCGTTGACCCGCTTCCCACTGATCAGGATGTCGCCCTCGGTCGGCATCTCCAGTCCGGAGATCATCCGCAGCACGGTGGTCTTGCCCCCGCCACTGGGCCCCAACAAGGCCACCAATTCGCCTTGGCCGACCGCAAAACTGACGGCCCGCACCGCCGTCACCCCGCCAAAACGCTTGGAGACGTTGCGCAACTCGATGCTCATACTACCGTGGATTGATCCGGGTTTGCCTGGGCCCGCTCTTCCTCGCGGGCCGCCCGCCACTCGAGCAGGGTCTTCAGGGTCAGCGTCACCAGGGCCAGCAAGGCCAGCAGGCTCGCCACTGCAAACGCCGCCGTCATGCTCACCCGGGTCGGGCTGTTGAACAGTTTCTCGATGTGCAGGGGCATCGTGTCGGTCAGCCCACTGATGTGCCCGCTGACCACCGACACCGCCCCGAATTCGCCCATCGCCCGGGCATTACAGAGGATCACCCCATACAGCAGCCCCCACTTCACCGAGGGCAGGGTCACATGCCAAAACGTCTGCCAACCACTCGCCCCGAGGGTCAACGCCGCCTGCTCCTGATCCGAACCCGTGGCCTGCATGATGGGAATCAGCTCGCGCGCGATGAACGGAAAGGTCACAAACACCGTCGCCAGCACGATCCCCGGCAGCGCGAAAATCACCTTGATTCCCAGCCCTTCCAGCGCCGGTCCCAGGTAACCCTGCGCCCCGAACAGGACCACGAACATCAATCCCGACACCACCGGCGAGACCGCAAACGGCAAGTCCAGCAGCGTGATGAGCAGCGCTTTGCCCCGGAACTCGAATTTGGCGATCGCCCAGGACGCCGCCACCCCGAACACCAGGTTCAACGGCACGGCCACCGCCGCCGTGACCAACGTCAGCCGCATGGCCGACCTCGCCTCGGGATCGGTCAGGGACGCGATGTAGACCCGCCACCCCTGGGAGAAAGCCTGCGCAAACACGTTCAGGAGCGGCAGCAGCAGAAACACGCCAGCAAAGGAAAGCGCCACGCCAATCAGCAGCCACTTGACCCAGGGCGACTCCTCGCTCCCGCGCCGTGAGGCGCGTTCGCTTTGACCCAGTCTCGATGGAATCGCCCCGGCCATGACCTCAGCGCGTAAACCGGCTCGCCCACCGCTCCAAACCGTTGATCACCGCCAGGATGCCGAAGGAAATCGTCATCAGCACCGCCGCAATCGCCGCCGCATCCAAATACTGATACTCGTCCAGCTTCATCACAATCAGGTAAGGCGCAATCTCCGTCTCATACGGAATATTGCCCGAGATGAAGACAATGGAACCATACTCGCCCACCGCCCGCGCAAACGAGAGGGCAAACCCCGTGATCACCGTCGGCAACAACGTGGGCGCAATGACGCTGGCGAACGTCCGCCATCGCCCTGCCCCTAACGTCGCCGCCGCCTCCTCCACCTCCAGGTCCAGATTTTCCAGCACAGGCTGCAAGGTCCGCACCGCAAACGGCATCCCCACAAACGTCAGCGCAATCACCACCCCCAACGCCGTGTAGGCCCCCCGGATGCCGCCCTGCGTCCCGTCCGGAAGCTCCGTCACCAGATAACGCCCCAGCCACCCCTCGCTCGCAAACAAGTTCGCCAACGTCAAGCCCGCCACCGCGGTCGGCAAGGCAAACGGGAAGTCCACCAGCGCGTCCACCAGGCGCCGCCCCGGGAACTCATACCGGACCAACACCCAGGCCAACAGGGCTCCGAACACCGCATTGGCCAACGCCGCGATCCCCGAGGCCCCAAAGGTCAGCCGATACGCCGTTAGCGCCCGCTCCGTCGTCACCACGCCCCAAAACTGCTCCCACGTCAGCTCCGAGACCTTCAGGAACAACGCCGCGACCGGCAACAACACGATCAAACTCAAATACAGCAGCGTATAGCCCATCGTCAGGCCAAAGCCAGGCAGCACGCTGAAACGCCGATCGGCACTCATGCGTTACCTCGTCTCCCGCCCCGGCCAGCTGGCCTGCGACCATCCACGGTTGAGTTCCCAAACACACACCACATCGATCGCCGACCGCCTGCGGCACTCACCCCGCAACGAAGGAGCACCCGGGCGCGGCCGCGCGAGGATACACAAGCCGCCCGCAAGGGTGCACCTCCAAAATGACGCGCTCCGCCCTCCCGCGGGCAACCGTTACTTTTGGCCCGCGGGGCCGGCCAGAGCCGACCTCACCCGCCCCGCACCAACTCGAGCAACGACGCGCGGCTCAGCGTCCGGCTCCGATCCTGGATCGCGGCCCCATATTGATCCTGCACCCGCTTCGCCTCCCCCAGCAACCCCCCGAACAACTCGCGCAACTGCATCCCCGACAACGTCCGCCCCCCGCTGTAGTATCTCTTGGCCACGTGCCCCAAGGCATAGGTGGACGCGAACGACATGGCTGAGCTCGTCGCCTGACCGGCCACCATCCGGCCGAGCCCGCCTCCCCACTTGCCCAAGAGCCCCTTGGCCAGCTTCGTCGCGTAGCCTTCGAGCACCTGCGAGGTCATTCCCATCCCCGCCGCCGCCACAAACTCCTTGATGTGCCCGCGATCCAACTCGAACCCGTAGCGCTTCCCAATCGAGTACACCATCTTCATCTGCAGCGGGATAATCGCCATCGTCGCCAGGGAATCCGGCAGCAACTCGAGCGCTCCATTCAGGATCGAGTAGTTGAGAATCGAACGGTCCACCTCCCCCTCGGCTCCCGGCTCCGCAGCCGGAGCGCGACCGGCCCCCCCGGCCCCACCGCTGCCCCCTCCCCCAGCCGCCCCGCGGGCGATCACCGGTGGAACCGCCGCGGCCGGCACCGCCGCCGACTGCAGCGCCTCCACCTGCTGCTGCACGACCGCCGCCGACTCGCCCAGGCGCAGCGCCGTCCGCAGTTCCGCCATGTGCGCCTGCTCCGCCGCGTTGAGCAGGCCGTCGGACTCGCACGTGCAGAGCACCATCTCGTACGCCAACTGCCGCAATTCCGGAGTGTCCAACGAGGCCGCCGCCTGGGCCGCCGGAGGCCGGTGCAACAGCACCTCCTGGTACACCGCCGCCAAATTCAGGTCCGGCTGCGACATCCCTTCGAGGATGCGCTTGATCTGCGTTCGCTCCGCCTCGGAAATCTCGCCGTCGGCAAAGGCCGCGCGCAGGCAGAGGGTCATCAGGGCTCGGGCTTGATTCGCGTTCATCGTTAAGGGCGGAACATGACAGACGCCCGCCCCAGATGCAATGCCCGCCCCGCCGACCGCCCCGCCAAACCGGACCCCCGCCTCCCGAACTCCGATCTCGGTGGCTACGGGGGTGCCGGTTCCCTTCGCTCCCCGGCGAACGGCGGGGCGGTGCGGGGATTCCCTACTCGACGTCTCGCTGAGCCGCCGCCTCTTCGGCGTCGTGCTGGCGCGTCAGGGGATGGTCATCGTCCCACCATGGATAGGGTGCCCAGTCGATCGGCGACCCGTCACATCCGGGCGTGCCGCATTCCAGCCAGAGCCTGCCGCCGCCTCCCTTCCACACGCGAACGGAGTGCCCGTCGAACTCCTTTTCGCAATGCATGCACCAGTTCTTTTGATCCAGGGTGGGGAAGGGGGCTTGGAAACTGTGTGCCTGCAACAACTGCAGCTTCTCCCCATCGGATAACTCAACATAGTCGGTCATGGTTCGTCTCCTTGTGTTTGCGGTCTCTCTCCTGGCGGTCTCGATTCACCTCGAGTCAAGACTGGAATCGGGGGAAGCAGAACCTGGCCGGACCGCGCGCGGCGTCTCCTGTTCGCTCCCTGCCCAACCCTGGGCCACGCTACGCGGGCTAAGCCCGCCGGTCAAGCCTGCCCCCCATCCAGCACAGCGATGCTCATGTCAAAACTCGGACGGCCCCTCACCCGGCCTCGGGCCGGGCCGCGTCCCCGCCGAAGCCCGAAGTTTTTCTTGCCCAGACCCTGCGCTGCGCGCTCGGCAACCTGCTGAAAGTTCTCCCACAGGCGCTCAGGCCCGCCGCAGGAACTTCGCCACCGCCTCCGTCCGCGTCCGCACCTGGAGTTTCTCGTAGATGCGCCGGATATAGGTGTGAACGGTCTCGTAGCTGATCCCCAGCTTCTCGGCGATTTCCTTGTAAAGAAACCCCTGGCTCAGCAGGTCCAACACCTCCGCCTCGCGCTGGGACAGGTTCTCCGCCGACTGCGTGGAGGGGCCCGTCTGTTGGAAAGACTGCACCACCTTGCGGGCAATGTGGGTTGTCATCGGCGAACCGCCCGACCGCACCTCGCGGATGGCGTCCAACAGTTCGGCCTTCGGAGTTCGCTTGAGCAGATAGCCTGTGGCTCCCGCCGCCAGGGCGGCGAAGATGTTCTCGGTGTCCTCGTAGACGGTCAGCATGATGACCTGGAGGCCGGGCATGTGCTGCTTGAGTCGGCGCACGCATTCGACGCCGTTCAGTCCCGGCAGGTTGATGTCCATGAGGACAACCTCCGGCTGATCCTGCGGGAGGTGTTCGATCGCCGCCTCCGCGTTGGCGTAATGGCTTACGCAACGGAAGCCCTCGGTCCGGTTCAGAATGCGGGCCAGCGTGGTCCGGACGTTCTCGCTGTCCTCGACGATGGAGACACCAATAGGGGTAGCCACGAACCGTTCCTACCCGCTTTCACGTCGCGGAGCCAGCCCGGAAACCGGCCGGTCGCGGGTTGGGGCATGGAGGCCGCCGCCCCCCGTCCCTCAGCCCGACTTGGGCGATCGCAGGGGACAGGTCAGCCGCGCGAGCGCCCCGCCGCCGCTCGCGGGTCCCAGGTGGAACGTGCCCCCCACCTCCTCCATCCGCTTTTGCATGTTGCGCAGCCCGTTGCGCAGTCGGGCGGCCTCCGCATCCAGATCCCCCAACCCCCGGCCGTTGTCCTCCACCTCCAGCACAAACGCGGATGGTTCGACCCGCAGGCGGATATGGGCCTCCGTGGCCCGGGCATGACGGACCACATTGGTGACGGCCTCTTTCGCGGCGAGGAAGACGTTGTGGCGAACATCCGGCGGCAGCGGGGTGGCTGGGAGTTGGGCCGGGACGTCCACGCGGTAGCGTACCCCCGCCACCGTCAGGTAGTCCTGGGCATGCTTGGTGAAGTAAGTGACCAGGCTCTCCAGCGTGTCATAGGCCGGGTTGACCGCCCACACGATCTCGTCCAGCACGCGCGTCGTTTCCCGGGCGGTCTTGGTGATCTGCTGCGCATGCCCTTCCACATCCTCGGGGAAGTCCTTGTCCGTCTCGATCAACTCTCCCAGCAAGGCCACCTGGGTGAGGTTCGCGCCGACCTGATCGTGGATGTCGCGGGCGATGCGGGACCGTTCGCGCTCGATCATCTGCTGTTGGCGCAAGCCCGCCAACTGGCGATGGAGGCGTTGGGTCGAGACCCGATGCACCAGGCCCACCACCGAGCCGAGCAGGGCGAGGACGCACGCCCCCAGGAACCACCAGGTGCGCCAGAACGGCGGTTCCACCTGAAACCCCAGCACCGTGCCCGACTCGTTCCACAAGCCGTCCTCATTGCAGGCGGTCACATGGAAGCGGTAATGGCCAGGCGGCAGACGACTGAACCGGGCCACCCGCGTGGCTCCCGCCTCGGTCCAGCCCTTCTCATGATGTTCCAGCCAATAGCGAAACCGGGCCCGGTCGGGGGCCGCCAGGTTCAGGCTCGTGTAGTGGATTTCGACCCGCTCCCGCCCGGCCGGGACCCTCAACTCCGCCGGCCACCCGCCCCGCAGGCTATTCGTCCGCTGCGTCTGCCCGTCGAGGAGCACGTCCTCGATGGACACCAACGGCGGATGCGGGTTGGGCTTCAGGGACGCGATGTCCACCCCGGCCAAACCCTGGATGGTCGGGAACCAGAGCCGCCCCTCCCGGCTTCGCCAGGCCGCCGGTTGCGATCCTAACGTGCACTCGCGCGTCGGCAGACCGTCGAGACGGCCATACGACCTCCCGGCCAGGAGCGCGGCCGTTTCTCCCACCACGGCGTCGAACGACCCGCGCGCCACCCGCAGCAACCCGGCGTTGGAACCAAGCCACAGGTAGCCTTCCTCATCCTCCAGGATCGCTCGGACGCTGTTGCTCAGCAGGCCTTCCCGCGTCGTGAAACGGGCCCACCGGCCACCCTTGAGACGCAACAGCCCCCGCCCCCGCGTCCCCACCCAGAGCGCGTCGTCACGATCCACCCAGAGCGCGGTGATCGACTCCCCAGGCCGCGCATCCGGGGGCGCCACGGCCTCGAAACGATCTCCCTGGCCGCGGACCAGGCCTTCCGCTTCCGTGCCCACCCAGAGATTCCCCGCGGCATCGTCCATCACCGCCCGCACCCCGGCTCCGGGCACGCCATCCAAGGTGGTGAAGACGCGCCAGGTTCCAGCCTCCCACCGCGCCAACCCGCCCGCCGTGCCCACCCACAGCCGCCCCGCCCGATCCTCGTGCAGGCAATGCACGACCGGGTGCAGAATCTCCGTGCCCGTCACGCGCAGGAACTCGCCCGACTGCAGTTGCCAGAGGCCAGCGCCCCACGTTCCCATCCAGACGTGACCTGCGCGATCGGCCAACACCGTGCGCACCGGGGCCTCGCGGCCGGGGGGGCCGCTCGCGTAACGCCTCCCCTGCCCCCCCCGCCAGTGATCGACCCCGCCCCCGTTGTACCCGATCCACAGTCCGCCCTCCCTATCCTCGCACACCGACTGCACCACCCGCTCGCGCGACGGTTCGACCACCTCGAAGAGCAATCGACGCAGCCGGTTGAGCCCGCCCCCATCCGTCCCAATCCACAGACTCCCCTCCCGGTCGGAGATGAGGGAGAGGATGAAGTCGTTCGACAGCCCCTCCGCCCGGGAGACCGGCTTGGCGGTGCCATCGGGCTCGTACCAAAACACCCCCGCCCCCAGGGTCCCCACTACCAGGTTGCCCTCGCGATCCTCGCAGGCCGCCGAGAGCGGGGCGTTTGTCCACGGGTAGGGCCCGAGGTCCCGGACCAGGCGCGAACCCGTCCACTTCTGCACCCGCCCGCCCGCAAACCGCCAATGCCCGCCATCGCGCGATGCCAGCAGCCCCTCCAACCCGCGCAGGGGCGGCACCCGCGCCAGCGGCAGTTCCTGCTCTCCCACCACCGCGTTGGTCGCCAGGTAATACAGGCTCCGATCGTTGCCCACCCACAGGGTCCCGTCCGCCTCCGCAATCACCACCCGAGCCCGGCTCCCGATCTCCGCATCCACCCGATACACCTGCACCTGTCCCGCCTGGTGCCGACAGAGTTGGCCGTCTGCCGTGTAGAGCCAAACCGCCCCGCGGGCATCTTCGCAGACCGACAACAAGCGGCCCGCCCGAGAGCCGCGACCGATGTCGAGCGACTGGATTTTCCCCCCCGCGACGAGAGCGGCTCCGGCGGTCTCGGTCCCGAGCCAGAGATTGCCTCCCCGATCCTCGAACAGGCTGACGATCTGGCTGCTGGGCAAGGCCGGCGTGTTGCTCTCGTCAAACACCTTGAACCGGAGCCCATCGAAACGCACCAAGCCGTCCAGCGTGCCCAACCACAGGTAGCCGTCGCGGGTCTGGGTCATGGCGATGATGGAGTTCTGCGGCAGGCCGTCGTCCGTGCCCCAAATATCGATGGCATAGGGGGCCCCGCTGTGCTGGACGCTATTCGTGTTGGCCGCCTCGAGCAGCGGTCCCGCCAGCGCCAGCATCAGGCCGGCCACGAGGAAGCAGGAGCGATCGCGCATAGACATCCGGTCCCGCCCATCGTGGACGAGGCCATGCTTGGCCAACCCCAGCGGGCGGGATGCGCGATTCTTGGCCCCCGATTGCCCTCGAAGCAAGCGCGGGCACCGAGCGCCTGATCCTCGCTTCAGCACCTCGATCTAACCGCGGATTCTCGCGGATGGTACGGAGGTTCAGGCGGTTGCGATGAGAATGGGGCTTGCCCTTGGCATTTGCGATCATCTCGGTAACGGGATTCATCGCCGCCCCTATCGTGTTCTTGCTTTTGAGACGATGATCGAACAAACCGGTTGCAGCGAAGGCCGGGAACGCGTCTCGATCGGCAATCGGACATCACTGGCCCGGCGTCGGTGAGTCGGAGCGTTCGGCGGCGATGAACCACAGAGGCACAGCGGCACAGAGGGGTCGATGCGGGAGTGCCCTGTTCTGGGAGCTTCACGATGTATCCCCAGGGGTTTCCTCTCTGTGTCTCCGCGCCTCTGTGGGAGCCAAAACAAGCCGGTGGTTCTGATGCGGTGGCGGCGGAGCCTGGGTGCCGGGAACCACGACCGGGTGGGTGTCCGGCAGGTGGGGTTCCCACAGAGGCGCAGAGGCGCAGAGGGGGGCGGCGGGGACCGGTTTCTGGGCACGGTTCGGCCTGCGGCCGGTTTGAGGGTTGCCGTGGTTTGGTGATGCAGCACCGCGATTGGCGGCGGTCTTGACCATCCAGGCCCTCCCTCGTAGCGTCTGCCCGTGCGACAAGTCTCGATTCATCCGGCTGAGGACGGCTACGGGGTTGCCGAGTGCCCGAACCTTCCGGGTCGTGTATCCCAAGGAACAACCCGGGAGGAGGCGATCTGCAACGTCCAGGAGGCCGCGGAGGGGTGCCTTCTGTCGCTTCAGGAGGACGGGATTCCGGTTCCGGAGGACAAGCCGGATGCACTGCTGCTTGCAGTATGAGCGTCGGACGAAATGATCCCTGCCCGTGCGGCAGCGGGAAGAAGTTCAAGAAGTGTTGTGAGCCCAAAGGAAGGGCGACGGCCTCGGGGCTCGCAGCGGCCATTCGGATGAGAGGCGGGGTCTCCTTCGATCCCGCCGCCAACGCCTATCGTGCCATCGTTCATTCGTGGGACAATGCCCAGTGCCTCGGCGAACCCCAGGAATGGCAATCGGCCGAGACGTTTGCGTCCGAAGACGCGGCCATGACCTTCTACAAGGCGAGCATCCGGCCACAACTTGAACGCCTCATGGCGGAGGCCGCCCGCAGGGTGAACGACGGCGCCTTCCTCCATCGGCGGCTGGAGTGAGACCCGAGAGGGGAATCGGAGGCAGAACTCTACGCCCCCCTGAACCGCTCCGCTGTCCCGCGGTTCCCCGGCGCACGCTCGAAACAGGCTCGCTTCGCGCCGTCACCCGTGCAGCATGGGGGCATGGATCACGGCAGGCCGGGCGGCGTTGAGACCACGACGAGCCAGCTTTCGGAACCCGGACGGCTGGCCCGTTTGGGGCATCAGCCCGCCTTGGACGGTTTGCGGGGAGTGGCGGTGCTCGTGGTGCTGGGGCATAACCTCGGCTGGCCGTGGCTCCGGGGCGGCTTCTTCGGGGTCGATCTCTTCTTCGCGCTCAGCGGCTTCCTGATCACGACCCTGCTGTTGGAGGAGTACGCGCGGCAGGGGACGATCTCGCTGCGGCGGTTTTTCGTGCGGCGCGCGTTACGGCTTTACCCGGCGCTGGTGGTGGTGGTTCTGTTCTCGGGCCTGTCGGTCCTGCTGCTCAAGCCGGAGGTGACGGGGCCTCGCGTGGTCCTCATGCTCGGGTCGACGCTGCTTTACTTCTCGAACTACGTTCTGGCGGCGGACACCCAGGCGTGGGCCGGCGGCCTGGCGCACACGTGGTCCCTGGCCGTCGAGGTGCACTTCTACCTGGCGTGGGCGTTCCTCGTGGCCTTCCTCACCGGCCGGCGAGGGCTGGATCTCCGGGTGATCCTGCGGTTGACGCTGGGTTTGGCCACGGCGGGCGCGGTCTGGCGGTTGGCCTACTGGTGGGTCGCGGGTGACGCGGATCGGGTCTATGCCAGCACGGGCACGCGGATCGACGCCCTGTTTTGGGGTGCGACGGCCGGCGTGCTGCGGTTGCGTCTTCCGGGTGACCTCGCTGGGCAGGGAGGGTGGCGGGTGGGGCGAGCGACGGTGCAGGGGATCGAGTGGGGTTGCGCGGTGGGCGTCCTGGTTCTGGTGGGCGCCGTTCGGCAGGGGTCCTGGGTGGCCTCGGCGGGCGGTTATGGCTTAGTGGCTGCGGCCGGGGCGGCCCTTATTCTCACCACCTTGCTGAGCGAGCATTCCTGGCTTTCCGGGGTGCTCTCGCGGCCCGTGCTGCGGTGGTTTGGGGAGATTTCCTATTCGCTGTATCTCTGGCATCTGCCGGCCTCGCGCCTGTTTACGGCGGAGCGGTTGACGCGGTGGGGGTGCCCGGACGTCCTGGTGGAGGCGACGCGGGCGGGGCTGTGTGTGCTGCTGGCGGCAGGCTCCTACTACACGGTGGAACGTTACTTCCTGCGCCGGAAGCTACGGTGGGCTTAACGCCGCCTGGGGGCGATCAGCGACTGGGCGCGATCGTCTCGTAGAGCGCCTTGGTTTGGGCGGCGATGGCGGACCAACTGAATTTCTCGAGCACCCGCCGCCGGCCGGCCTTACCGAACTGGCGGCGCTTGGCCGGATCGGTCATCAAGGCGTTGATGGCCCCGGCCAGATCCCGCGAAAACCGGTCCGGGTCCAGCGGTTCGAAGGGGCTCTCCTTCATTTGCTCGACGGGGACCAAGAGGCCGGTTTCGCCGGGGACGACGACTTCCTTGATGCCGCCGACCGCGCTGGCGACCACGGGGGTTTCGCAGGCCATGGCCTCGAGGTTGATGATGCCGAAGGGCTCGTAAATGGACGGGCAACAGAAGACCGCGGCATGGGAATACAGTTCGTAGACGGTGGGTTTGTCCACCATGCGGTCGATCCACACGATGTGGGGCCGGGTTCGCCGCGCCTCGTCCACCGCGTGGCGCATTTCGGCGGCGATCTCCGGCGTGTCGGGCGCCCCGGCGCAGAGCACGACCTGGTAGTCGGGGTTCATGTATTGGATCGCCCGCACCAGGTGCACGATGCCTTTCTGGCGCGTGATCCGGCCCACGAACAGCACGTAGGGCATGTCCGGCCTAATGCCCTGCCGCTCCAGCGCCCCCGTCGTGCTGACGCGGTGATACTCGTCCGGATCGATCCCGTTGTAGATGACGTGCACCCGTTCGGGGGGCACCCGGAACAGACGCAGCACATCGGCCCGCGTTTCGGCCGACACGGCCACGATCGCGTCGGCCATCTCCATGGCGGTCCGCTCGACCCAGCAGGAGAAATCGTAGCCGCGGCCGAGCTGCTCGCGTTTCCAGGGCCGCAGCGGTTCCAACGAATGCACCGTCAGGACCAGGGGGATGCCATAGCAGAGCTTGGCCAGGATGCCGCCGAAATGGCTGTACCATGTGTGGCAATGCACCACCCCGATGTCCGGATCGATCGTGGTGGTGTTGAAATCAACGCACCGTTCGATGGCCCCGAACACGGACTGCAAATGCTTCGGACACTGGAACCGGCTGACGTCCATGCCGAACCCCTGAACCCAAGGCCGGTCCGGCAAGGGCTCGCGCTCGCCAAAGGCGAACACCTTCACGTTCATGATCCGGCTGAGTTCACGGCTGAGATAGTCCACGTGAACCCCCGCCCCTCCATAGGTGTGCGGCGGATACTCGTTGGTCAGGAAAAGGACTTTGGTAGGCACAGCGTTGGAAGTTGGTGCCGCCAGCATGGCTCCCGACCCAGCCCCGGGCAAGCCGGAACCTCTCTCCATGAAACCGTCCCCTCACCCCGTACCCTCTCCCCAACCCTTGAAAGCGAAGCGATGGAGTGGGGTTGGGGAGAGGGAGAAAGGGAGAGGGGAAACGTCAACGGTTTGTGGGTTCAATGCGCGATGCGGATCGGAGATTGCCCCCCTCATCCCTCCCCCGCCAGGCCTTGCGTCGCGGCGCCGGCTTGTTCACCCTCGAGCGGTCGAATGCAACTCCGTGACTTTGCCGAGACCGTGCTGTTCGCCACCACCCTGGAGGAGAAACTCCGGCCGCCCGGCGCACTCGATGACGACCGGCCGGGCCCGGCCCTCGACGCGCCCCCGGCCCCGGGGCGGCCTCCAGAGCTTCGGTTCCGTGCCCAGGACACGCCCCGGCCCGAGTTCCCGGGACGGCACGGGCTCGAACGCGCTCACGAGCGCGGCCGGTTGCTCCATTTCTTCGCCAATCACGAACTCCTGGCCACCGAGTTGATGGCGCTGGTGTTGCTCCGCTTCCCCGAGGCGCCGCCGGCCTTTCGGCGGGGAGTGCTGAAGACCCTCCAGGACGAGCAGGAGCATACGCGATGGTACATGGAGCGCATGAAGGTCTGCGGACTCGAGTTCGGGGCGCTGCCGGTGAGCGGGTGGTTCTGGCGCTGCGTGGCGCCGATGGAGAATCCGATCGATTACGTCGCCGGCCTGTGCCTGACCTTCGAGCAGGCGAACCTCGATTATGCCCGCCATTTCGCGGAAGGCTTCGCCACCGTGGGCGATGCAGCGACGGCGGCCCTGTTGGAGAGGATTTACCGCGATGAGATCGGGCATGTGGCCTATGGGCTGAAGTGGTTTCGACGCTGGAAGAACCCTTCCGAAAGCGACTGGGCCGCTTTCTGCCGCACGCTCAAATTCCCGTTGTCCCCGCAACGCGCCAAGGGGTTCCGTCTCAATGTCGAAGGGCGCCGCGAGGCCGGGCTTGACGCGGCGTTCATCGCCGAGCTCGACGTTTACGCGCAGTCCCGCGGGCGGACGGCGAACGTGTATGTCTTCAACCCTTTCGCCGAGGGGTTTCTGGCGCGGGGGCGCGCGTTCAATCCCACCGCGCCGCAAGCCCGTTTGGCGCGTGACCTGGCCTGCCTGCCCCAGTTCCTGGCTCGGCAGGACGATCTCGTGCTCGTTCCCGAGAAGCCCGCCACCGAATTCCTGCGCACGGTGAAGCGCGCCGGGTTCGATCTGCCCGAGTTCGCGGTTGTCCCGGGCGGTCGGATCGATCTCGCAGCAGCCGGATTGGCCAATCGGAAGCTCGG
Organism: uncultured Verrucomicrobiota bacterium; assembly: GCA_964629545.1. Taxonomy (GTDB): domain Bacteria; phylum Verrucomicrobiota; class Verrucomicrobiia; order Limisphaerales; family CAZVRY01; genus CAZVRY01. The sequence goes on from CAZVRY010000010.1 coordinate 62,341, forward strand.
CCGACTCCGGCCGTGGGCCTGGGGCCCCGACAGCCTCCGGCTGCTGGCTCCGCTCTGGCCGCTCGTTCATGGCGAGGACCGCCCGGCGGCGCGGCGGTTCAGCGAACGCTGGGCCGCCCTCTATTCGAAGGTCTGGAGCGCGGATTTCCTGCGCCGGGCGCTGACGGCCCTGGCCGGACACGAGGCCGCCGACCTCCTCAATCCCCCCGAGGTCGTCGGGTTGGCCACGCGGTCCGCTGCGGAGACGCTGGAAGCCATCGATGCCTTCCGGGCGCGGGGCTACGTTCGGCTGGTGGTGAAGGAGGCCATCGGCGTGGCGGGGCACAACAGCCTGCGGGTTTGGGAGGTCCCGGTGCCCGCGGCCCAGCGGCGCTGGATCGAGCGCGCCCTCCGGCCCGGCGGCGAACTGGTGGTCGAACCCTGGCTGGAGCGGGTGGTGGACTTCTCCGTGCAGTTCGAGATGGAAACCGCCGGGCTCAGACTCGCCGGCTACACGGGGTTGTGCAACGATCCCAAGGGCCAATACCGAGGCAACTGGGCCGACCCTGACTATCCCCGACGCCTCCCGGACGCGGTCGCAGCGTGCTTTCCGGGCCAGCGTGACGTCGGGGGCCGCCTGCGACGGTTTTACGGCGAACTGCGGTGCCTGCTCGAAACGGACCTGCGCGCGGCGGACTTCGTCGGGCCGGCCGGCCTTGATGCCTTTGTTTACCGCACCCCCGACGGCGCGCCCCGGCTCAAGCCGGTGGTCGAGCTCAACCCGCGTTACACGATGGGACGTGTCCTCGTGGAACTGATGCGCCAGGCCGGCGCGGGGCGAGGCGGCAGCCTGCGCTTGTGGAATCGGTCGATGGTCTGCGCGGCGGGCTTCGATGGGTTTCCAGCCTTCGCGGCCTCGCTGGCGGAACGGCATCCGCCCCGACTGGAAGGGCAGCCGGTGCCCCGGCTGGTGGACGGAGCCCTTTGCTTGAACGATCCGGCCCGCGCCGAGGCGGTGCTCGCCGTCTTTCGTGTGGGGCGGAGCCTGGACGACGCGTGACGGCGCGGCCGGCCGGCGACCCGGCCGGGATCCGACTCGAAATCGCCGCTTTCAAACCGTGCGAGAACCCCCATGCTGTGCGCGTTATGAGCACACTCTCCACCAACGCCGGGTCTCGGCGTGAGTTTCTCAAGTCTGCCGGCGCCCTCACCGCCGTGTCGGCTCTGGCCGGTCTCCCGCTGCCGCACGTGCACGCGGCCGGCAGCGACACCCTGCGCGTGGCCCTGATCGGCTGCGGAGGCCGCGGCACCGGGGCGGCGGCCAATGCCCTTTCCACCCGAGTCACACCGGTCCGCCTGGTGGCGATGGCGGACCTGTTCGAGGAACGGTTGGCCCGCAGCTACGAGACGCTGCGCACGGCGAGCGCGCCCCGCACGGCGGGCACGGCGGACAGTTGGATCGCGCGCATCGATCCGACGCAGGTGGACGTTCCGCCGGAGCGCCGGTTCGTCGGCTTCGACGCGTATCGTCAGGCGATGGACAGCTTGCGGCCGGGCGACCTTGCGATCCTGACCACCCCGGTGGCGTTTCGGTGGGTGCACTTCGCTTACGCCATCGCCAAGGGACTCCATGTGTTCATGGAGAAACCCATCACCGTCGATGGCCCGACCACTCGTCGCATGCTGGCCCTCGGCGCGGAGGCGGCCCGCAAGAACCTGAAGGTGGGGGTGGGACTCATGGGTCGCCACTGCGCGGCCCGGCGCGAGCTCTTTGACCGGATCCAGTCTGGGGAGATTGGCCCCCTCACCACGCTGCGCACCTACCGACAAGTCGCGCCCGCGGGGTTCGTGGGCCCGAGGCCGGCCGGCCGGAGCGAACTGCTCTATCAGATCCAGCACTATCTGGGATTCTTCTGGGCCAGCGGGGGCGTGTTCCACGACTATATCGCCCACAACGTGGACGAATGCTGCTGGATGAAAGACGCCTGGCCGGTCCGAGCCCAGGGCCAGGGCGGACGCCTCTACCGCGACCAGGAAGTGGACCAGAACTTCGATCATTACTCGGTCGAATACACCTTCCCCGACGGTGCCAAGCTGTTCGTCCAATCGCGTTACATGCCGGGGTGCCACGAGGAGTTCGCCAGCTACGCCCTCGGCACCACCGGGTCGGCCGTCATCTCCACCTTCGTCCACACGCCGGCCAAGTGCCGCCTCTTCCGAGGCTACACCCTTACCCGCTCCAACCTGACCTGGGCCTATCCCCAGCCGGAACCCAACCCCTACGAACTCGAATGGGATCATTTGGTCGAGGCCATCGTGCAGGATCGCCCGTACAACGAGGTCGAGCGCGGCGCGCGCGCCAGCCTGGTCGTCGCCATGGGCCGCCGCGCCGTGCACACCGGTCAAATCGTCGAACTCGAGGACCTGCTCCAAGGCGACGAGGAGTTCGCCCCCGGCGTGGACCGGTTCACCCTGGATTCGTCCGCCCCCCTCCTGGCCGATGCCCAGGGCCGGTATCCCCTGCCTCAACCGGGTCGAAAGAAAAACCGGGAGTATTGAACGGCTGAACCCGCTGCGGGCCCACCGTGCCATGAACTCGATTCTGGACTACCACGACCGCACCAAGCATCATCCGGGGCGCTTCGCCCGCGGCCCGCAGGGGCTCGATTGGGCCAACCAACCGGACCCGTTTCGGCGCTTCCTCGGCGCGCCGCTTACGCCGCTTCCCCTGCTGAAGGCCGAACTCACGGTGGCGGCCGGGGTGCTGTTCGGCCAGGGCCAGACCGAACCGCAACCCCTCACCCTGGCGACCCTCGGGGCATTCCTGGAACTGGCGCTCGGCCTGTCCGCCCGCAAGGAGACCGCGGCGTCGAGTTGGTATCTCCGCATGAACCCATCGAGCGGGAACCTCCATCCGACCGAGGCCTACGCGATCCTGCCGTCGCTCGCGCGCCTCGAGGGGGGGGGCGGGGTCTATCACTATGCTCCCCGCGCCCATGCCCTCGAACAACGCGCCCGCTGGCCCTTCACCCCGCCGGCGCCCCCCGATACCTTCTGGATCGGCCTCGCGTCGGTCACGTGGCGCGAGGCCTGGAAATACGGGGAACGGGCGTTCCGCTACTGCCAGCACGACATCGGCCACGCCCTGGGCGCGCTGCGCTTTGCCGCCGCGGTGCTGGGCTGGCGGGTCCAGTGGCCCGCCCAACCCGACGACCTCACCCTCGCCCATCTGCTGGGCTTGGATCGGGGCGGCGACTACGGGGAAGCGGAACCGGAGACCCCGGAGTTGCTGGTCCAAATCGGCCGGCCTGGGACTCCCCCCGCACTGCCCCCGCTCACTCCTGGCCCCTCCGTCGCATGGTTCGGCCGCGCCAATCGCCTCAGTCCTAACCGGGTCGCCTGGCCCGTCATCGACGAGGCCGTGGCCGCCACGCGGCGAACCCGGCCCTGCCCGCGGCCAGGGGGGCTTCCCTCGGGACCGTCCCGGCCCCCGGCCCAACCGCCGCCCGCGCGCGTGGCCGCATCCCAACTGATCCGCCAACGGCGCAGCGCCGTCGCGTTCGATGGCGTCACCGCTCTCCCGCTGGATCGGTGGCTGGCGATCCTCGACACGACGCTGCCGCGACCGCAGTTGCCGCCGTTCGATGTCTGGCCCTATCGGCCGCGCGTCCACCTGGTCCTGTTCGCGCACCGGGTCACCGGGCTGGCGCCCGGCCTCTACCTTTGGCTGCGGCATCCGGCGGACGAACCGTCGTTGCGGCGTGCGCTCACTCACTGCCCGGAATGGCGGGCCGTGCCGCACGTCCCGTCCCCCATGCCCCTGTGGGCCTTGGGGGAGGCCGACCTGCGGGAATTCGCCCGGGACCTCTCCTGCCACCAGGACATTGCCGCCGACAGCGCGTTCAGCCTCGGGATGCTGGCCCGCTTCGAGCCGGTGTTGCGAGAGCACGGAGCGGCCGCTTACCGGGAGCTGTTCTGGGAGGCCGGCTTGATCGGCCAAGCCCTCTACCTCGCCGCCGAAGCCGCCGGCCTGCGCGGCACTGGGATCGGATGTTACTACGACGACACCCTCCACCGGGCCCTCGGATTGCACGGCCACGAATGGCAAAGCCTCTACCATTTCACCATCGGCGGTCCGGTCGAGGACCGGCGCCTGCGCACCCGCCCTCCCTACGAGGATCGGGATTCGAGCCTGCCCCCATGAGGCGGCTGCTCCGCGTCCTTGCCCGTGCACGGACCCTAAGGGTCTGTGCAAAAATAACTTCGGGTTTTGGCGGGAACGCGGCTTGGCCAGATGCTAGGCGTGAGGAGGGCGCATCCCCCTTGTGGGGCTGTAACCGACGAGCAACGACGCAGATGGCCAAGCCCCGTCCCGCCCCGGAGGGCTGGGGCGCTTTTGGCTTCTGGCTTCGTTGCTCCTCAGTCACAGAGCGAAGGCTATGTTCCTTCGTCACGCCTCGCCAGAAGCCAAAATCGCCTCCAGCAAAACCCGAAGTTATTTTTGCACAGACCCTCAGGACGAAGGGCAGCCAGGGTGGACGGGCCGCAGGGGGTTGCGGTCCGCCATCGTGGGCGCGGGTTGGAAGATAAGTGACTGTAACATCGTCTTATTGTCTACTTATACTTGCCCCCGTTGCATTGACGGTTCCCAACCGCGCTCCGTAAAGTCCGCGGTCATTGTTGGTCACGCGCGTTCCCGTTCCCATGCTGACGTCCGCCGGGCCGGGGCATTGGTGTCCTGCCGGGGCGGGAGTGGGGGGGTGGGGGAACGCCCCGGGGCCGCGTTTTTGCACTGCCATGAATCTACTCAAACGGCTGTTTCTATCCTCGATCGGGAGAAAGATCCTGATGGCCGGCAGCGGCGGCGTCCTGGTCCTGTTCGTTCTGGGTCACATGGTAGGCAACCTGCAACTGTTCCTGGGGCCGGAAGCGCTCAACCGTTACGCCCATCTGCTCCAGTCCAATCGCGAGCTGTTGTGGGTGATTCGGCTGGGGCTGTTGACCATGCTGGGGCTTCACATCTGGTCGGCCAGTTCGCTCAGCCTGGAGAACAAGGCGGCCCGGCCGGTGGCCTACGCCCACGGTCAGGCGCCCTTCGCGGCCAGTCTCGCCTCCCGGACCATGCTGGTCGGCGGCAGCATTGTGTTTTGCTTCGTCATTTACCATCTCCTCCACTACACCGCCCGGGTCGAGGCCATCAACTTCACCGGGCGCGCCTTTGCGGGCGATCCGTTCGCTTACACGCTCAAGGACGGGGTGGCGTCGTTCGACGTGCACAAGATGGTGATCCTGGGTTTCAGCAAGCCGTTGGTGGTGCTTTTCTACGTCCTGGGAGTCGGCTTCCTCTGCCTCCATCTCAGCCACGGCGTCAGTGCCATGTTCCAGTCCCTTGGCCTCCGCGATCACAACTGGGCGCCCCGCCTGGCCTGTGCCGCGCGCCTGGTCGCCGTGGCCCTGTGTGTGGGCTACCTTCTCATCCCTGTCTCCGTGATGCTCGGCTACGGGCGGGATCGGATCGCCGATCTAAAACCCGCGGCCCCGGCGGCCGTCACCGTCCAGGAGGCCCGCTAACATGAAACTCGAATCCAACATCCCCTCCGGCCCGCTCGCGCAGAAGTGGAGCAAGCGCAAGTTCGAGAACAAGCTCGTCAACCCCGCCAACAAGCGCAAGTACGAGGTGATTGTGGTGGGAGCGGGTCTCGCCGGAGCCTCCTGCGCCGCCACCCTCGGCGAACTCGGCTACAAGGTCAAAAACTTCGTCTACCACGACTCCCCGCGTCGCGCCCATTCCATTGCGGCCCAGGGCGGCATCAACGCGGCCAA
>CAZVRY010000011.1:0-56432 GCA_964629545.1 uncultured Verrucomicrobiota bacterium
GTGCGCCAGTGCTCTGGCGCTTTGGATTTCGCGCGACTGACTCGGCCGGTCCGCTTGGCGTGGTCCCGCGTCCGAATCCAAAGCGGCGGAGCACCGCCGCACTCCACGACGCTGGCGCGACCGGGCCCACCGCCAAGCTGAGGCGAAGCTCTTGGAGTGCGCCCCCGGAGGTGAACCTGTCACCCTCTTGCCCCCGCGCCCCCGGAAAAAGGGCTGGCAAGTTGCTGCGCGCCGGGCATTCTGGCGTTATCGGGAAAGTGAGCATGCCTACCCACGATGCCGAGGCCAGCGGTCCCCCTGTCCGCCCCGTTTGGTTCACCCGGGAGCCGGCGAACCCGATCGTCCAGCCGGGGGGGCCGAGTTGGCGGCGGGCGGTGACGTTCAATCCGGCGGTGTATCACGACGGTCGCCAGTATTGGATGCTCGAGCGGGCGGCAGGGTCGCTGCGACCCTTCATCTGCCAACTGGGTTTGCAGCGCAGCGACGACGGGGTGCGATGGGAGTTGGCGGACCCGGAGCCGGTCTTCACGCCCGCGATGTGCGGCAGCGCGGTGGGGAGCGTGCAGGATCCGCGCGTCACGCGGTTGGAGGGCAGGTGGTGGATGACGTTCGCCTACCGTCCGTACGCCTGGTCCTCCCATCCGACCGGAGTGGGGGTGCCAGACTCGCACGAGACGCCCTTCCCGGGTCTGCCCCCGGCGCCGCCCGCGGGCGCGGCGGGTTCCGCCAACGTGGCCGGCGGGCGGGCCGACAACCTCACGCGGTCGGGGCTGGCGGTGTCGGAGGACGGGCGGAGTTGGCGGTTCCACGGGTGGGTGACGTCGGCGGACCTGGACGATCGCAACGTGGTACTCTTTTCCGAGAAAGTGGGCGGACGTTACGCGGTCCTGCGACGGCCCCTCGAGGCGGGTCGATCGCGGCTCTGGATCAGTTTCTCGGCGGACCTCGTCAGTTGGACCGAGCCGGAGTGGGTGGCGGCGGCGGAGTTTGGGTGGGAGAACAACCGCATCGGGGGCTCCTGCCCCCCCATTCGGACGGAGCACGGGTGGCTGGTGTTTTACCATGGGGTGGAAACGACCGATGCCGCGGTGCGGGCGGTGACGTATCGCATGGGGGCGATGCTGTTGGGGCTGGAGGATCCGCGCCGGGTGTTGGCGCGGAGCCCGGTGCCGATGTTCGCACCGGAGGCCTACTATGAGCGGGTGGGGTTGTATCTGCCCAACGTCGTCTTCCCCACGGCCTGCCTGGTGCGGGGGGACGAGCTGATGCTTTACTATGGCGCCTGCGACACGTGCATCGGGCTGGCCCGGGGCAGTCTGCGGGCGGTGCTGGATCATTTGCTTCGCCACCCCGTGGCCCCCGCGTGATGGGCGAGGTTGCGTCAACGCCGTCCTGATCCTATGCACCCGGTGGATCTTGCGATTGTCGTCGGTTACCTGCTGCTGATGGTGGCGGTGGGGTGGTGGGTGGCACGCAAGGCGGCGCGGGATTCGGAGAGTTATTTTCTGGCGGGGAAGAGTCTGCCGTGGTGGGTCATTGGGATCGCGCATGGATCGAGCGGGGTCGACATTTCGGGGACGATGTGGTTCACGGCCATGCTGTTCATTTATGGGGCGAAGGGGTTGTGGCTGCTGTGGATCTGGCCCTTGTTCAACGTGATCTTCCGGATGGTTTACCTGGCCGAGTGGGTGCGGCGTTCGAATGTGTTGACGGGGGCGGAATGGATGCGGACGCGATTTGGGAAGGGGCTGGGGGCGGAGTTGGCCTATCTGAGTGTGGTGGGCTATGCCCTGGTGAGCGTGGTGGGGTTCCTGACCATGGCGTTCCAGGGGATTGGCAAGTTTGCCGAGCCGTTCCTGCAATTGGGCTGGAGCGCGAACACGTATGCGTTGGTGATCATGCTCGTTTCGGGGGTTTACTGCATTTTTGGCGGCATGTTTTCGGTCGTGCTCAACGATGTCATTCAGTTTGGGCTGATCGTGGTGGCGGCGGTGATCCTCGCGGGGGTGGCCATCGCCAACACGACCCCGGCGCAGGTGGCGGCTGGGGTGCCGGCCGGTTGGGACCAGTTGTTCTTCGGCTGGCGCCTGGATTTGGACTGGACGGAGATCATGCCCGCGTTGCAGGAGCGCATTTACGGCGAGGGCGGCGACGGGTATGCGGTGTTTGGTTTCTTCATGCTGATGCTGTTTCTCAAGGGGATTCTGGTGAGCATGGCGGGCCCGACGCCGAACTATGCGATTCAGCATGTGCTTTCGACGCGGAGCCCGCGGGAGGCGGCGCTGGAGAACCTGATGATGGCGGTGGCCTCGATTGCGCCGCGGTTCCTGCTCATCGCGGCGATGGCGGTGTTGGGCATTGTGTATTACAGCGCGGAGCTGCGGGGGATGGGGGCGAAGGTGGATTTCGAGAAGATCCTGCCGGCCGTGGTGGCACAGCACATGCCGGTGGGTTGCCGGGGGCTCCTCCTGGCCGGTCTGCTGGCGGCCTTCATGAGCACCTTCGTTTCGACCGTGAACTCCGGCGTGGCCTACATCGTCAACGATGTCTACCGCCGCTACTTCCGTCCCCAGGAGGAGGCGCGGCATTACGTGCGCTGCGGTTATTTTTGGTCGCTGGCGGTGATTCTGCTCGGCATCGGGTTCGGGTATGCGACGGTGGACGTGCATTCGGTGACGCGCTGGATTGCGAGCGCGCTGGTGCCGGCGTTTGTGGTGCCGAACGTGCTCAAGTGGCACTGGTGGCGGTTCAACGGCCACGGGTTTTGGGCGGGGATGGCGGGCGGCACGCTGGCGGCGCTGGCCATCCCCGCGCTGGCGCCGCAATGGCGGGACGTCTGGCTCTTCCTCTCCGTGTTGGGGGTGAGCGGGCTGGCCTCGGTCGTCGCCTGCCTGGCCACGGCGCCCGAACCGCTCGACGTGCTGATGGAGTTTTACCGGACCGTGCGGCCGTGGGGTTGGTGGGGGCCGGTGTTGGACCGTTGCCGGAGTTCGACCCCGGAGTTGGCGTCGAACCGTGGGTTCCGGCGGGACGCCGCCAACGTCGGGCTGGGCATTGCCTGGCAGATCGCGATGGTGGCCGCACCGATCTACCTGGTGTTACAGCAGTGGGGGCGGTTCGCCTTCTGGGCCGCGGTCTTCTTGGGACTGTCCTTCCTCTTGAAATTCACGTGGTATGACCGCCTGGTCCCGGGCGACGGGTATTTGCGCCGGGACCGTTGAGTGACGATGGGTATGACTTGGTTTGAATGGGTCGAGGCGCTGAGCTACGTGGTGACCATCGTGGGCTTTCCGATGGCGATCCTGGTCTTCATCGTGGAGCAGCGGCGGGAGCGCCAGAACGAGGAGGAGGAGATCTACCAGCGGCTTTCCGACGAGTATACGTCGTTCCTGAAGTTGGTTCTGGCGAATCCGGATCTGCAACTGCTGCGGAAGCGGGTGGCGCCGGAGGCGTTGACCGACGAGCAGAGCGAGCGGCGGCTGGCCTTGTTCAGCATTCTGGTTTCCCTGTTCGAGCGCGCCTACCTGCTCGTCTACGAGGAGCCGATGGACCGCCAGACCCGGCGGCTCTGGCAATCGTGGGAGGACTACATGCGCGAGTGGTGTCGTCGGCCCGACTTTCGCGAGGCCTTGCCCGAGTTATTGCAGGGCGAGGACGAGGATTTCCAGGGTCACATTCGGCGGATTGCCGAGGCGGAGGTCGGGGGAGGGCGGGGAGAGAGTTCTCCGATCAGAATCGCGCATTGAACCCATGAACCGTTTACGTTTCCCCTCTCCCTTTCTCCCTCTCCCCAACCTGAGTAAACGCCTTGCTGGCCTGGGTTGGGGAGAGGGACGGGGTGAGGGGCGACGGTTCATGGGGAGCTTCCAAGTCGAACGAACCGACGCGCATGGGGACCATGAACCGGGCGGACCGGGAGCAAGAGCAAGAGCAAGAGTAAGAATTCTGCCTCTTGCACTCTGCCTTCTCCCTTTCCGGTGCATGGAGAGGGAGGGGGCGAGGGGGTGGAGGTGGACGGCGGGTGGGGGAGGGGGAGGGCTGGCGGGGTGGCTGGCGATGGCGGGCGTAGTCGCGCTGCTGGTGGGGTGCGGGCAGCCGGCCGGGGCCAAGCGAGTGACGGGCAGACTCAGCTACCAGGAGCTGCATCGCAGCGCGCTGGACAGCGCCGGGTTCAGCACTGCGTCGAAGGTGGTGCTCCACCGGTTCGGGTTGATGGAGGAGTATGCGCGGGATCCGGCGGCGGCGCTCGATCGGTTGCATGAGCGGGCCCTGACGGATGGGAGGCGAGACCTGCTGTTCGCCTTGGCCGAGCTGAGTTTCCACCAGGGCGAGCGCTTGCTGCGCAGCGTGAAACCCGGAGCGGCGCGGGCAGCGCCGGATCGCTTCCTGTCGTCGGCGATCTACGCCTATTTGTTCTTGTTGGGGGATGGAGGCGAGCCGGCGCCGGACCCGTTCGAGCGGCGGTTCCGGTTGGCGTGCGACTTGTATAATCGGGCCGTGGCGCAGGGGTTCATGGAGGGGCGGTTGCCGGACCGGGAAGTCGTGTTGCGAGAAGGGCTGCGCCGGTTGGGGCCGGGGCCGGTGCAGGTGAGGCTCGAGCGGCAACGGTTTCGCTGGGATTTCGCGCACATCGAGGCGTTCTTGCCGGCGGACGAGTTCTCGCTGCGCGGCCTGACGGTGCGGGATCGTCGGGATGGGTTGGGCTCGCCCCTGATCGTGGTGGGGAGGCAGTTGGAGCGGGCGAGTTTCGCGCGGCGGTTTCCGGCCACGCTGTTCTTGCGGGTGCCGGAAGGGGTGCGCGGGTGGAGCGAGGGGCGGCTGGAGATCACGCTGGAACTGGTTTCGACCTACGATCACGAGACGGTGGACGTGGAAGGCCGGGAGATTCGACTCGAGGGGGACACGACCGCGCCGCTGGCTTATGGGTTGGAGGAGTCGTCGTCGTGGCGGTTGGATTGGGTGCAGTTCTTTTCGGCGGAGGAGCGGATTCGAAGCGGGGTCTACCTGTCGCAGCCGTATCGCCGGGGGCTCATTCCGGTGGTGTTCGTGCACGGGACGGCGAGCAGCCCGGAGCGTTGGGCGGAGATGTGGAACACGCTCCGGACGGACGCGGCGCTGCGGGAGCGGTATCAGTATTGGTATTACATTTACAACTCGGGGCAGGCTCTCAGCCTCTCGGCCAACCGGCTGCGGGAGGAGTTGGGGAGGAAGGTCAAGGAGTTGGATCCGGGGGGGGCGGATGCGGCCTTGAAGCAGATGGTGGTGGTCGGGCACAGCCAGGGAGGGTTGTTGGCGAAGCTGCTGGTGACGGAGACGGGGGAGCGGCTGTGGCGGGCGGTGTCGACGAACGACCTCGGGTCATCCGCGGTGCCGGCGGAACTGCGCGGGCTTTGGCAAAGCAACTTCGTCTTCACCCCGGTGCCCTGGGTGAGCCGCGTGGTGTTCATCGCCACCCCGCATCGGGGCAGTTATCGGGCGAAGGGACTGGTGCGCATGCTGGCGCGCCGGCTCGTGCGATTGCCCCAGACGGTGGTGGTCACGTCCGTGCAGGTGTTGCAGTTCTGGCGCTACCTGCAACCGGCGGATGCGGCGACGGCCACGGTGCCGACGAGTGTGGACAGCATGTCGCCGAAGAACCGGTGGCTGCTGGCGTTGGCGGAGATCCCGGTGACGGCGGGGGTGAAGGCGCACTCGATTGTGGCCGTGCGGGGCAGGGAGGTCCCGCCGGCGGGGGGGGATGGGGTGGTGAAGTATGAGAGTGCCCATGTGCCCTATGTCGAGTCCGAGCTGGTGATCCGGGATGGGCATGGATGCCAGGACCACCCGGCGGCGATCGAGGAAGTGCGGAGGATCCTGCTGCAGCACGTGGCGGAGGGCCGGAAGCGGGTTCTTGATTAGCGATTCCCCTCCGTGCTACCAAGCTGCATGAGCCTGAATCCCATCCCCCTGCTCCCCCTCATGCTGGCCACCACCTTCCTCGCCGTCCCGCCCACCGCCACCGCCCGCGAATTCCACGTCGCCCTTCACGGGCAGGATGCCCACCCTGGGACGGCCGCCCAACCCCTGCGCACCATCCAGCGTGCCGCCGATCTGGCCCAACCCGGCGACACGATCACCGTCCACGCCGGGACTTACCGTGAGCGCATCAACCCCCCTCGAGGGGGCGTCTCCGACCAGCAGCGTATTGTCTATCAGGCGGCCCGAGGCGAGCGGGTCGAGATCAAGGGTTCGGAGTTGATCAAGGGCTGGACCAAGGTCGAAGGCGACGTCTGGAAGGTCACCTTGCCCAACGGGTTGTTCGGGGCGTTCAACCCCTATCGCGACGCCATCCGCGGCGACTGGTTTGATCCGCGGGGACGCCCCCATCACACGGGAGCGGTTTATCTCAACGGCGACTGGCTGACGGAGGCGACCCGATTGGAGGAGGTGCTGTTGCCGGCGGGGAAGGTGCCGGCCTGGATGGAGCAGGCGGGCCAGGACTATCTGCTCAACGTGGCCTGGTTCCGGCCGGGCTCCGCTCAGGGCGAGGCGGGGCGGATCCCGGCCGCCGGCTTCGCCGCTCAGCGAGGCGTTCAGGCCGCGCCTTGCTCCGAGGGGGGCGAGTGTATCGGGTGGATCGAACACGGCGACTGGGCCCGCTACGAGCCGGTGGATTTTGGGGACCGGACCGACCGGTTGGAGATCCGCGCCGCGTCCGTCACCGAGGGTGGGGTGATCGAGGTGCGTCTGGACGGTCCGGAGGGGGAGCGACTGGGCGCCGTGACCGTGCCGAACACGGGCGGTTGGCAGTCGTGGGAAACCTACGTGGTCACCCTGAAGCCGATCAGCGGCCGGCGCACCGTTTGCCTGACCTTCCGCTCCGCCCGCCCGACGCAACTCCGCCCCCTGAATCCCCAGCTCTGGTTCGCGCAAGCAGGGGAGGCGGACACGACGATTTGGGCCCAGTTTCATGGGGTGAACCCCAACGAGCAGGAGGTGGAGATCAACGTTCGCCAGACGGTGTTTTACCCTGACCAGCCTGGCCGCAATTATCTCACGGTCCGCGGTTTCCGGCTCCATCAGGCCGCCACTCCCTGGGCTCCGCCCACGGCAGAGCAGATCGGGTTGATCGGCACGCATTGGAGCAAGGGGTGGATCATCGAGGACAACGTCGTGAGCCACTCGACCTGTTCCGGCATTGCCTTGGGCAAGCACGGGGACGAGTTCGACAACACGTCCGCCAACACGGCCGAAGGCTACGTCAAGACCATCGAACGCGCCCTGGCCCGCCGATGGAACAAGGAGACCATCGGCCATCACGTGGTGCGCAACAACATCATCTCCCACTGCGAACAAGCCGGCATCGTGGGCAGCCTGGGGGCCGCCTTCTGCCGAGTCTCCGGCAATACGATTCACGACATCCACGTGCGCCGTCTCTTCTCGGGCGCCGAGATGGCCGGGATCAAATTCCACGCCGCCATCGACACCGTCATCGAGGACAACCACATCTACCGCACGTGCCTCGGGTTATGGCTGGATTGGATGGCCCAGGGCACGCGCGTCTCGCGGAATCTCTTTCACGACAACGCGGGCCAGGACTTGTTCGTGGAGGTGGATCACGGTCCTTTCCTGGTGGACAACAACCTCTTCCTGTCTCCGACCAGTCTCCTGGACATGTCGGAAGGCGGGGCGTACGCGCACAACCTGTTTGCCGGCCGGATGATCAGCCGCCCGGAGCCGAGCCGGGAGACGCCCTACCATCCGGCGCACTCCACCGCGGTGGCTGGGTTGAGCACGATCAAGGGTGGGGACAATCGCTTCTACAACAATGTGTTCGTGGGGCCAGGGTCCAACGTGGGGGGAGCGACGCCGCCGGCCCAGCAGGATCCGGAGTGGCGGGGAGGACACGGGCTATGGGTCTATGACTTCCGCGACTACCCTTCCTGGGCGGCGGGCAATCTCTACTACCGGGGGGCGCGCCCCTACCGCCAGGAAAAGGAGCCGGCGATGGCGGAGTCGGTCGATCCTCGCCTCCGTCTGGTGGCGGACGGGGGCACGTTCCGGCTCGATCACGCCTGGGGCGACGAACTGAGCCGGGCGCGGACCGTTTGGGTCACGACGGCGCTGTTGGGGAAGGCGAAGGTCCCAGGGACGGCCTACGAGCAAGCGGACGGATCGCCGTTGACGGTGGACCGGGATTTCTTCGGCCGTGCGCGTTCGGAGTCGGCCCTGTTGCCGGGGCCCTTTGCCGCCGTGGGCCCGGCTCCGATCGTATTGAAGGGGGCGCGTTCTCCCGTGGTCCCATAGGTTGCATCGTGCGACATCGCGGCTCGTCAGGAGCCTCGCCCCACCGACAGTGTCGGGGAACATAGACAGTTCAGGGGTTCGATGCGCGATGTCGATCGGGGAATTCTGCCCTTTGAACCTGTCACTTTTCGGCCCGCCTTGCGGTTCGTGGTCAAAACCCGATGCACGTGCATCGGGGATTGTCCACGGACGGGCTGAGTCTGGAATGATGCTTTGAACCTGTCACCTTTCTAAGAAATGAACATTGCTGACCCAGTCGTCGGGCCGGTTGAGTTTGCCGCGGCGATCGGATAGAAGGCCTCCTGCATGCAACGACACCACCGGCATGGGAGGCTCTGGGTTTCGGGTTGGCGGCGTGGTCTCCTGATCGGGGCCTGGGGGGTGTTGGGTTGGGGGGCATTAGGGATGGGGGCGACCTTGCCCGGTGCGCCGTGGGCGCAGGTGGAGGTTGGACCGGGCGGGCACATGCCGGCTTGGGTGTTGAACGGGTCCCGGGGGCGGGTGGCCGAGGTGGAAGGACAAAGCTATCTGGAGTTGGAGCCCAGCCGGGATCCGTATGTGCGGGCAGAATGGGAGTTGAGCCTGGGCCGGGTGGAGGCGCCGCCCGCGGAGGCGGTGGTCTTGGAAGTGGAGTTTTTGGACCGGGGGGCGGGAGTGATCGAGGCGGTATTGGGCGGCGGCAAGGGTGGAAACACGGGGTGGCGATCGCCGCGTCGAGGCAGTTCCACCACGCGGCTGAACACCGGCCGCCTGCGGCGGGCGTGGTTCGAGTTCGACGGGGGGGGGTGGTTCGGAGCCGGGGCTACGGAGGTGCGGGTTCGGCTGGCGGGGGTGTCGCAGTTGCGGGCGGTGCGCCTGCTCGGCGGGCAATCCCCGGAGGCGTGGGCAGCGCGGCGCGAGACGGTGCCGCGCCAGGTGCAGCCCATGGTGGTGTTGCGTCGGCCGATGGAGCTGGTGACGACGGCGGGGGTGGATGTGGTGGGGGATCGGTCGGCGTTGGAGGCGTCGTTGGAGGCGATGAACGATTGGGCGCCCCTGGCGCGGGTGCTGGGGTTCACCTCGATCGAGAGTTATGTCACGTGGAAGCGGCTCGAACCGGAGCGGGAAGGGGAATTCGATTTCGGCTTCTACGATGCGATCGTGGCGCGGTTGGGCGAGTATGGATTGAAGTGGTTTCCCTTGTTGATCGTGGGTTCGGGGTATGCGTTGCCGGAGTGGTTCCTGCGGAGCGAGGAGAACCATGGGTTCGTGTGTTTGGAGCATGGGTTGACGAATGCGATTCAGAGCATTTGGGCGCCCAGCCATCGGCGGCACGTGACGCGAGTCCTGGAGGCGTTCGGGCGGCACTACGAGGCCAAGGGGGTGTTGGAAGGCGTGCGGTTGGGGCCGAGCGGGAATTATGGGGAATCGCAGTACCCCGCAGGCGGCAACTGGGGGCCGGGCGGGGGGCGGATGCACATTCACATTGGGTGGTGGGCGGGGGATGAGTTTGGGCGGGCCGATTATCGCCGCTGGTTGGCGGCCAAATATGGTGGGATCGGCCGGTTGAACGCGGCGTGGGGGAGCCAGTGGGCCAGCTTCGACAACGTGGAGCCGCGCCTGCCGGCCGTCATGCTGACGAAGGCGGAGCGGCTTGATTTCACGCAATGGTATACGGACTCCATGTCGGACTGGTGTGCCTGGTGGGCCCAGGAGGCGCGGCGGGCGCTGCCGACCACCCCGCTTTATCAGTCGGCGGGCGGCTGGGGTTTTCGGGAGGCGGGGACGGATTATACGGCGCAGACCAAGGCGATGCGGACGGTGGGAGGCGGGACGCGGCTGACGAACGAGACGGACAGTTACGAGCAGAACGTGTATGCGACGAGGTTGGCGGCGACGGCGGCGCGGTTATATGGGGTGGGGCTGGGGTATGAGCCGGCCAGCTCGCACACGGCGCGCGGGGTGGTGGGGCGGATCTTCGGCACCGCCACCACCAAGGGCGACCATCTGTTCACGTATCACAGCAACGTGTTCGATCACGAAATGGAGATCGCGCGGTGGCTGGAGTATCTGCCGATCCTGGACACGCGCCAGGATCCGCTCATCGAGGTGGCGGTGTATTATCCGGAGACGGAGAACCAGTTGGAGGACGCGGCCTTTCGCCACTTGTATGCGTGGGGCTTTAACCCGGTGGCGCGGGAGATCCGGCGGGTGGTGGAGGTGGACTACCTGGATGACCGCCTGATCCGAGACGGCTTCCTGGATCGGTACCGGGCGTTGGTCTTCGCGTGGGGGAGTCACCTCCCCGCGGACGTGCAACGGAGCGTGGACCGATGGCTGCGGGCCGGAGGCACGGTGATCTACCCGTCGCGGCCGCGAGGGCCTCAGGAAGCGGTGGAAACCAGCGTCGAGGGGACGGGGGGACAAGGATCGGATCCGACGGCCGTGTTTCGTCGGTGGGAGGCGGGGGACACCGGACGGGGACAGTTCCGGCGGTTTCCAGGAGATGCGGAGCCGCCGGAGTTGTATGGGCGGTTTGTGGCGAAGGTGCTGGCGGGGGTGTCGGGCTTGCACCCATGGACGAAGGCGGCGCTGGAGGCGCGCCGGCCGTCGCAGGTCTTCTTGACGGTGCAAGAGGATGGTCATGTGCTCGTTCTGAACTATGGGGACGAAACGGCGCGGGTGGAGGTGGGGGGCGAGACGGTCGAGGTGGAGGCGTATGGGATCGCGCGGGTGCGGTTGGGGGAGAATCTCCGCAACGAAACCTCGCCGTAATGAACCCCTGAACCGAAGCGATCTCCCCTTCCCCATGAACCTCCCTCCCTCGCGCCTAGCCGCCGGCCCGGTGGCGCTCCCGCCAAAATCGGAAGTTATTTTTTGCACAGACCCTAAGGGGTGATTCATTATTCATGAATCATAATTGCCAAGGCGGCTTTCGGGTTTACAGGGAGGGGCAGAACTGCGAGCCTCGCTAGGCTCGCTTGGCGCAAGTTCCGGGGGTGTTCCCGGCGCGGAACACCGCTGGGAATAGGCGGCCAGGGTGGCCAGGTTGCAGGGGATCGGTTCGCCGCCGTTCCCGGTGCGGACCGGTATCCGTCATGAACAGCAAGTATCTTCTCTATCTGTTGATTGTGCTCGCCCTTGGGTTGTGCGGCTTGTGCGCCTACCAGTGGCAGCGCGAGCATCGTCTCCACTTGGAACGTCAGGCCCTCCAGGACAAGGTCGCGGATCGCGAGCAGCGCGTGGCGGGGTTGGAGGCGACGCTCAAGCGTTTCGAGAGCGATGTGGCGCGGATGGATCGGATGAAGGCCGAGCTGGCGGCGACGCTGGCGACGAATCGCCAGGAGGTGCTGACCCTCCAGCGGCATCTGGCTCAGGCCGAGAAAGAAGGCGAAGCGATGCAGGCGCAACTCGGGGTGTATAAGCAGGCGGTGGAAAAGCAGAACGAAAACCTCCACAAGCAGAACCAGGTCATCACCGAGCAGAACAAGCGCATGCGCGACCTGGCGGGCGAGCGGAACCAGATGGTCGAGCGCTACAACAAGCTGGCCACGAATTACAACGTGGTCGTGAAGGAGTACAACGAGCTGATCGGGCGGATGACCGGAACGGGCGCCACGCCGGCGGCGGCGGCCAGACCGTAGCGAGGCGGGGCGAACCCCCGGCGGGGACCAGGGGGGCGAGGCGGCCGCGTCCACCTCCACTCCTCGATCGTTCGCCCCTCAGGCCTGGGTCCCGGGTCCTGCTCATGGCGCCGCCGCGCCTGGAGTTCCCGGCGGCGCGCCGGGGACGGCTGCGGGGTGGAGGCGGACGGGATTGGCATAGACCCAGGGCACCCAGGCCCCGGCAACATGCAATTCGGCTTCGACCCGGAAGTTGCCCGGAACCGGAGGTGACCAGGTCAGATCCCGTCCCACGGTCTGGTGCACCGTTTCCCCATCGCGCAGGATGGTGAACCGGCAGTGCTGAGGGGAGAGGGCGCGGAGGGTGAGGTCGGGACTGAACTCGCAGGACTCGCCCATGACAGAGCGTCCGGCGCGGGTTTCGGCGAACCAGCGGAACCCGGTGGCGTCGGCGATCAGGTCGAAGCTGACGAAGGCGCGTCCGACGCGGAGGGCTTCGAGGAGTGCGGGTTCGGACAGGTCCTGGGCCAGGAGATGGGTGGCCACATAGCGGACCATGCGTTCGTAGGGATCGAGTTGGACATGGAAGAGCTGGCGTCCCGGTTCGAGGGGGCCGAAGCAGAGGCGGGCCAGGCATCGCGTGACAGGGTTGAGGCGGAGGGTCTTCAGGGTTTCGGGGCTGGTGTCTTCGATCCGGATGGCGCCATCGGCGGTGTAGAATCCGCGAAAGCCGGTATTCTGGTGGCAGTCGTTGCCGGCGATGCCGGTGAGGGGGCGGGTGCGATTGAGTTCATCCCAGCGGCGGAGGTTGGCCTGTGGGGGATCGAAGATGCGGCGCATGACGTGATCGGGGTAGCGGCGGTGGTTGACCAGGAGGTCGGGCAGGAGCCAGCCGAGGCCGGGTTCGTCTTTGAGGTCGGCGTGGGTGTTGTAGATCTCCATGCCGGTGAGTTCCGGGCAATCCCAGTCGCGGGGTTCTTCGGGGTGGGCGAAGAAGAGGACACCGCCGTGTTGGAGGGTGCGTTGGGCGATGAGGTCGCCGGGCATGGTGTTGCTGAGGACAACGCCGGCGGCGACGCCAAAGGGCATGTAACCCTGTTTCATTTCGAAGCCGGGGATGAAGAGGATGCCGTCGTGGAGACCTCGCCATTGGAGGTTGAAGTCGGCTCGGCCCTCCACGCAATGGTCGCTCATCGCGATGAAGTCACGGCCGGTGGCCTTGAGCACGCGGAGAATCTCGGGAAATGGCACTTCGCAGTCGTGGGAGTGTTCCGAATGGCTGTGGAGGACCCCGCGGAACTCGCGCCATCCAACGGGGTCGGCGACCGGTTGGCGGTCGGCGCGGAGGGCGGCCCAGGCGGCGGCCTCGCGGGGGAATTGGATCCAGCGCCGGTAAAGGGCGCCGCGCAGCCAGAACACGGTGAGGAGTCCCAGGAACAAGCCCACGGCGAGAGAGGCCCAGACGGTTCGACGAAGGATCTTGCGCCAGCGACGAGGACGGCGGCGGTCGGAAGCGGTCATGGGCGAAGGGTAAGCGTGGCGGTGAAGGAGGGGAAACCCGGAAATGGCGGGCGAAGCAGGCTGACCGAGCCGTCGGATCGACGGACCGGACGCTTTCGCTTGTGCTGAGGCCGCGAGGTGATAAGTTGCGCCCGTCGCAGGATCCGGCCCGCCGCCCTTGGTCGATCCTCTGTTGGCCATGTCGCCCTTACTTATTACCCGACTCGTCGCCGTCGCCGGCCTGGCGCTCCTCCTGCTGGTGGCCGGTTCCTCCGCCACCTACGTGGTGGAGCCTGGTCATCGCGGGGTCGAAGTGATCCTGGGCCGGGTGTCCCCCACCTTCAAACCGGAGGGGTTCGGGTTCAAACTCCCCTTCATCAGCACGGTGGTCCCTCAGTTGATCCGCCAGCAGACCGCCCAGGTCGAGGTGGACTGCTACTCCTCCGACTTGCAGCAGGTCAAGATGCAGGTGCGCGTGCTCTACCGGGTGCCGGAAGCCTCGGTGGTTTCCCTCTTTCGCGATTACATGGGCGAACCGTTCGAGTCCCTGGTCAAACCGCGCGTGGCCGAGGCCATCAACGAGGTCACCGCCCTGCGCTCGGCCGAACTGATCGTGCAGAAGCGGGAGGAAGTGAAGAGCAAGGCCCTGGAGAGTGCCCAGCGCAAGGCCGGCGGGGTGCTGATCATCGAGGATCTGGTCCTCGAAGACATCAACCTCACCCAGGCGTTGGAGAACGCCATCGAAGCGAAGATGGTCCAGGAACAGGAAGCCGCCCGCGCCCGCTTCGCCAAACAGCAGGCCGAAATCGAGGCCAGCACCGCCGTGATCAAAGCCAAAGGCGAGGCCGAGTCCATCCACCTGCGCGGCAAAGCCCTCCGCGAAAACCCAAGCGTCCTCGAACTGCAAATCGTCGAGCAATGGGACGGCGTCACCCCCCTGGTGGTGGGACCCGCAGCGTCCGGGGCCGGCATGTTGCTTCCGCTGGGAACGCCCGCCCCCCCCTCGCCCCGCGCTCCGGAGACCAAGCCATGAACCGCCGCGACTATCGCCCTCCCCAGGTCGAAATCGATCCACGAGCCCTCGTGCGCGGGGCCGGGTTGGCCATCTTCGTCCTGGTGGCCTTGATCCTCGGCTCTTCGGCCACTTACATCGTCCAGCCCGGCTACCGAGGGGTGGCCGTCACCCTCGGCAAGGTCGCGCCCGAGTTCGTTCCCGAGGGTTTCGGGTTCAAACAACCGTTCCTCACCCGCATCCACCCGCTTTCCGTCCGCCAGCTTACCCGCCCCATGCCCGCCGAGTGCTACTCGTCGGATCTGCAGCAGGTCAGAATGGACGTCCGCGTCCTCTACCGCGTCCCCGAACGGTCGGTGGTCAAGATCTTCCAGGAATATGCCGGGGACCCCTTCAGCAGCCTGATCGCTCCCCGCGTCCAGGAAGCCCTCAAGGAAGTGGCGGCAACCCAAAGCGCAGAGCAGATCGTCAAGCAGCGCGAAGAGGTCAAGAACCGGACCCTCGAACTGGCCCGGCGCAAGATCGGCACCAACTTCCTCGATGTGGTCGACGTCGTGCTCTTCAACCTCGCCCTCTCCCCCGAACTGGAGGCGGCCATCGAAACCAAAATGGTCCAGGAACAGGAAGCCGAAAAAGCCAAGTTCACCCAACTGAAGGCACAAATCGAGGCCGACACCGCCATCGTCCGGGCGCGAGGCGAGGCCGAGGCCATCGAGGTCCGCGGACAAGCCCTCAGCGCCAACCCCGATTTCATCAACCTCCAGATCGCCCAGAACTGGAACGGCCGCGCCCCCCTCGTCGTCGGCGCCAGCGGTCCCGGCGCCAACCTCATGCTCTCCCCCTCCGACCTCTCTCGCGCCGCCGCCGCCCACACCCCTGGTCCCGCCCCCGCCCCCGCCCCGCGGCCCGCCCGCCGACCCTAACCGTCGCCGGTTGGGCAGCGATGAAACGACGGACCTTCCGCCCACTGCGCTCCAACCCCGGCCCCAAGTTCCACCACCGCGTCTACGTGGTCCTCCTCGACCCGGCCGCCTCCCTGGTCAAGCGCTTCGGCCGCCGCCTCCTCCCCGAACTCTACGCCCACCTCAACCCCAGGCCCTTCGAGGCCGCCGCCCACATGGAAAAAGACCTCGCCGAGGACCTCCGCCAGGCCGGTTACACTGTCACCGGGGGACATTGAGCGCGGGGGAATCGCATCGACATTCGCCCGCGCCCCGCCGAACCTCAGCCCATGCTCTCCCGACTGGCCTCCGCCCTGGCCGCGCTCCTCGTCAGCGCCCACCTCCTGCCCGCCGCCCCCGCCCGCCCCAACGTCCTCCTCATCGTCTCCGACGACCTCCGCGACACCGTCGGCTGCTACGGCAACCGCGTCGTCCGCACGCCCAACCTGGACCGCCTGGCCGCGCGCGGCGTCCGGTTCGACCGCGCCTACGCCCAGTATCCGGTCTGCAACCCGAGTCGGACTTCCTTGCTCACCGGACTGCGTTGCGAACAGACCGGCGTGGTCGATAACCGCTGGTTCTTCCGTGATCTCCTGCCCGACCGCCCCACCTTCCCCGAAACTCTGCGCCAAGCCGGGTGGTGGGCCGGATCCTACGGAAAAATCCTGCACGTGGGCGAGGCCTACGGTGAATTCCGCTCGGGCTGGATGGATGAGGGCAGATCCTGGGACGAAGCCAAAATGTTCAAGCCCGCCCCCGCATCCCTCAACCTCGAAGGACGCAACCTCTCCCAGGGCGCCCTCCCGTGGTGCCATTGGGCGTCCATGGACGGACCTGATGACGCCCAACCCGATGGACAGAATGCCGCCCACGCGGTTGCCGCCATCGAACGGCGCACCCGCGAGGGGAGACCGTGGATGGTCGGAGCCGGCTTCCACCGGCCGCACGATCCGTTCGTCGTGCCCAAAAAGTACTTCGATCTCTATCCACCCGGCTCGATCCCTCTCTATCGCGATCCCACCGACCTCGCCCCCGCCCCGCCCTTGGCCATTCCCGGCGGCGGGTTCGCCCGCGCCTTCCAGGCCTTCTCCGACCAGGATCGCTTCGAGTTCCTCCGCGCCTATTACGCCGGCGTCTCCTTCATGGACGCGCAAGTCGGACGTCTGCTCGACACGCTCGACCGGTTGGCCCTCTGGGACAACACGGTCGTGGTCTTCCTCGGCGACCACGGCTATCACCTCGGCGAGCGCGCCTGGTGGAACAAGAACACCCTCTTCGACCGGAGTTGTCGCGCCCCTCTGATCATGGCTGCTCCCGGGGCCAAGGCCGGCGGCGTGTGCCGGGAACCCGTTGAGTTCGTCGATCTCTTCCCGACCCTCATGGACTATGCGGGGGTGACGTCGCCGCCGGGGCTGGCCGGGCGGAGCCTCCGACCTCGGCTGGAGGATCCGGAGACGCCGAGTCCAGGGGTCGCCTTCAGCCTCGTCGTCCGGGGAGGTCAGCGCTTCGGCCAGGCCGTCCACACCGCCCGCTGGCATCTCAACCGCTGGAGCGACGGAACCGAAGAACTCTACGACCTCGCGAACGATCCCGAAGAAACCCGCAACCTGGCTGGCCGCGCCGAACACGCGGACGTGCAGGCTGACCTCCGCCGCCAACTCGACACCCTCGGCCCCTACCGACCTCGCTAATCGGAGGGTCTGGGCAAGATCGGAAGCTGCTTTTGCACAGACCCTAAACTCGCGCCGCCCTTGCCCTGCGGAAGGACCGAGATCTGCCCGTGAACCTGTGGCCGTGACCCTGTCAGGTTGCCCACCGTGGTGGTTCCCCGCGGCCGCGCGTCCGTTCCCGCCACTGCACGTCCGCGGGCAGATGAGCCTTGGCAGGCACGCAGCAAAGCCGTTAAGGTCCCGAGCAACTCGCTCCATGTCTGCTCCCCTCCTCAACCCCCAGCCTCCCAGCACGATGAAGTCGACTGCCATGCCTCGCCGCCGGTTCCTGCAACGGAGCCTGGTCGCCACCGCCGCCCTGTGGGTCAGCGGCCCCCACGCCTCGGCCCGTTCCACCGGCGCCAATGAGCGACTTCGCATCGCCGTCGTCGGCTGCCACGGCCGCGGCAAGAGCCACATCGGCGGATGGCTCGACCAGCCCAACGTCGAGATCGCCTATCTGGTCGACCCCGACCAGCGTGTCCTCGCAGGAGCCATGGCGGACCTCGAGAAGAAAGTCCCCGGGCCCTTCGCCTGCCGGGGCGTAGCCGATCTGCGCCGGGCGTTGGAGGACCGGACCCTCGACGCGATCTCGATCGCCACGCCCAACCATTGGCATTCGCTCATGACCATCTGGGCGGCCCAGGCGGGCAAGCATGTCTACGTCGAGAAACCGCTGAGCCACGATGTGGGGGAAGGACGGCGTTGCGTCGAGGCGCAGAAGAGGTACGGGGTGGTGATCCAGCACGGGACCCAGCGCCGCAGCGAGGCCAGACTCGCCGGCCTCCACGCCGCCATCCAGGCGGGCCGGTTCGGGCGCCTCAAGGTGTCCTACGGCTACTGCTGCAAACCGCGCGGCAGCATTGGCACGAAGCCGGTCAGCGAACCTCCGTCCCATCTGGACTGGGATCTCTGGCGCGGCCCGGCCCGGGTGCCGGCCTACCACGGCAATTTTGTCCACTACAACTGGCACTGGTTCTGGGTGACCGGGAACGGCGACCTTAACAATCAAGGGACCCACCAACTCGACGTGGCGCGGTGGGCGCTCGATCCTCAACTCACCCACCCGGTCCGGGCCATGGCCCTCGGCGGCCGTTTCCAGTGGCAGGATCAGGGCGAAACGCCCAATACCATGTTCGGGATCGCGGAATACCCCAACGGCCAGCAGGTCTTCTTCAACGTGCGCAACGTGAACTACGAAGGCTATGTCCGGCAGGTGGAGAACGAATACTACTTCGAAGATGGCGGGCGCATTGTCGGCGGCGCCTACTTCGCCAAAGGCAGCGATCAGGGGGAGAAAATCTCCGTCCCGCCGGGGCCGGTCACGCCAGGCGGAAACTGGGGGTCCTTTATCGCCGCCTGCCGGGCCGGCAAGCCCGAGCTGGCCAACGGCAACGTCTGGGACGCCCACACCGGATGCGTCCTCGGCCACCTGATGAACAACTCCTATCGCCTCGGCCAGAAGGTCCCTTTCAACGCCAAGGCCGGCCGCTTCGGCGACAACGCCGCCGCCGCCGAGCACTTCCTCAAACTCCACGCCACCCTCCGCGATGGCGTTGGGCTCCCGGAGGACGGTGCTGAATACACCGTCGGCCCGTGGCTCACCTTCGATCCGGCCACCGAGCGGCACACCGGCGACTTTGCCCGTGAAGCCAACGCCTTGCTCAAGGACGAGAACCGCCCCGGCTTCGAGATCCCTGCCAGCTCGGCCGTCTGACCCCTGGCCTGGACCGGTCACCTGACCCGGTCGGCGGGGCGAGGCTACCGGGAGAAGTGACAGGCTCGAAGTATCGGGTGAACGATAGGGTGACAGGCTCGCGGGGGAACTGCGCTGGAGCTTCGCTTTCTCCAGCTTCCCCAACAGGAATGGTCCCCCGACGATGCTCGAGACAGTAGACTCTCTAAACGGCTTGAAGCGCTTCCCGGCCTCGGGCAGGATGCGGTCACTTCCCCAAGCCTATGCCAACCCCCCCCTCCCACTCCTGCTCCTCCCCTGGCTGTATTGGCCATGAACTCCACCGCCGGGCCTTTCTGGGCCGCCTCGGCGGCGTCGCCCTGGGCACCGTCGCCGGGTGGTCCTCGTGGCCCGTCCACGCCGTCCCCACGGGCACGGTCGCCGGTTCACCCTTGCCCTGCGGGCGCGCCCTCCGCGTCAAGCCGGTGCTCCTCTACCACCTCGACGAACGGCGCGAGAAGACGAGTTGGCGTTCCTACGGCGGACTGAAGACTCCGCAGGACGTCGACGCGGAGGTGGAGCGGATCGGGGGTGAGCTGAAGCGGTTGGCCACCCAGGCCGAGTTCCCCCTCGACTGCCAACCCTTGGCTCGCGTCCATCGGGACGCCGAGTTGCAAGCCCTGTTGGCGGCGTCAGCGGATGCGTTCCTCCTGTTCGGCGCCAGCGGACCGCAACATTGGATCGAGCAGTTCGCCGCCAGCGGCAAACCGGTCGTGCTCTTCGTCCGGCATAAGTCCGGTCCCGTTTACCTCTGGTACGAGATCGCCCACTGGCGTCTGCTGCGCAAGAGCGAGGACGCCATGGCGGAGCCGAACCTTGGTGTTGACGATGTGGTGGTCGACGACTTCGGGGACGTGGCGTGGCGTTTGCGGGCCTTGTACGGCCTGAGCAACACGCGCGGCACCCGCATGCTCGCCCTCGGAGGCCTGGCCGCCTACAGCCGGCCCGGCCAGGAACTGGGGCCGGCCCACGCGCAGAACCGCTGGGGCTGCGACATGGTGACGGTGCCGTTCGACGACGTGCAGCGGCGGTTGGAGCGTCGCCGGGCCGACGAGGGGGCGCGGCGGCAGGCCGAGCAGCGTACGCAGGAGTTGCTGGCCATGCCGAATGTCGTGCTCAAGACGGCCCGCCAGGCCGTGGTGAACACGTTTCTGGCCCTGGATGTGTTGCAGGACCTCATGCGCGAGCACGGGGCGACCAATCTCGGCGTGGCTGACTGCATGACGGGCTTGATCCCAATCCTCGACACGCCGCCCTGCCTGGCCCTCAGCCTGCTAAACGACGAGGGTCTGACGGCGTTCTGCCACACGGACTTCACCCACACCCTGCCGGGCGTGCTGCTGCGCTGGATCGCCCACCAGCCCTCCTTCGTCTGCAACTCGCACTTCCCGCACCACGGCCTGCTCACCCTGGCTCACTGCGCGGCGCCGCGGAAGATGAACGGACGCGATTTCGAGCCGACCACCCTGATGACCCACTACGAGTCCGACTACGGGGCGGCAACCAAGGTCGAGTACCCCAAAGGCCAGACGATCACCTGCGTGATCCCGAATCTGCGTTGCACCAAGTGGTTCGGGTTTCGGGCGAAGATCGCAGACTCGCCCGCGTTCGACATGTGCCGGTCGCAGATGGACATCGAGATCGAGGGCGACTGGCGGGCGTTGACCCGGGAGATGGAGGGGTTCCACACGGTCGTCACGTATGGCGACCACCTGCGGGAGGTCGGCTACGCGCTGCGCCAGGTGGGCGGCGTCGAGTGGCACAACTACAGCGCTCCAGCCTGAACCACGATCCCGCCCTCCCAACGTTTCGCTGCTCTCGTCGCTCGTCGGTCGCCCTCGAGCCTGGATGTGAGACGAGGACGACGACGGGGACGAGATGGAATTCACGGAACGGAGACGTCGCGGGCTCAGGGTCCCTGCACCGATTGCATGGCGGGGACTTGAGACTTGAGCTTTGAGATTCGAGATCACCGGGAGCGGGCGTCGTCCGGCACGCCGGCCCAGACCCAGTCACCCAGATCCTCCCGCCATTGCGGCCGCCCGTCGCCGTCCCGGCGGGTACGCCCCTGATCGTCGGTCGCGTTCCATCCGATGGAATAAAGCAGGTATTTGTCGGCGGTGAGGCGGCGGTAGCGCGGGGGTTGGCCATCGAACAGATCGTGGGGCAGAGCGGCCAGCGGGGCAGGCACGAGGGCGTCGAGGGTTTCGGGGTAACTTCCCTGGCGGGCGCGGAACTGCTCCAGGGCGCAGGCCACGCGGACCTGGTCGAGCTTGGTCTGCACGCGGGCCATGCTTTGGTAGGCCTTGGCGAAATTGGGAATGGCGATGGCGGCCAGGTAGTAGTAGGGGCGGAAGACCCGCCCCTCGAGCATCTGTTCGACACGCCCAAATCCGCCTTCGACGGCGCGGGCATCGATCCGACGACGGACGGGGTCCAGTCCCTCCACGCAGTCCAAATGCAAGCGGACGAGACTGGCACAGTTCTGGTCGATCCACCCTTGGGGGATGATGGCGGCGAGCGCCGACCGGATGAGGCTGGGGTCCTTCCCGTCGCGGAGATCGAACAGGTTGAAGAGTTGGGCCGCGTTGTCGCGCGCTTGGAGGCGGAACCAGGCGAGGAGGGCGTTGCGCTCGCCTTCACGCATCGCGACGCTGACGGTCTGGAGGAGGTCGAGGTCTCCGAGCAGGGTGCGGAGGGGCTGGAGATAAGGTTCTGGCCAGAGTTGGGCGGCGAGCGATTCCTCGAGGGTTTGGGCGAGGAGATCGGCGATGGCGACGTGGATCATGGCGCCGACGAGCGTGTCGGGCTCATTGGCCAGCTCGGCCCGCATGAGGCGTCGGAGGGTCGACACATCATGCCAGGCGGCCTCCGGGTCGCCGAGCAGCAGGTGCACTCGACAGAGGTTGATATAGACCTGGGCCGCTTGGCGGAACGAAACGAAATTCGGGATGGGCATCTCCAGGAGATGGCGCGGGTCGCCCGTTAGCCTGGAGCCAGGGCGCTGCAAGGCGGTTTCCAATTGGGCGAGGTCCTCCCGGTGGCGGCCGTAGCCCGCCACGATCTCGTGCAAGGAGAAGGGCCCCGCCTCTTCTTTCAGGGCCAGCATGCGTTGCTCCCGCCAGATCGCCGGATCCGGGGCCAGCAGGTGCTCCTCGAGCAGTCGATCCAAGGCGGCCAGCGCGGTGGTGTTGGTGAAGGTCCGGGTCACCCGTTGCGGCCGCCAGGCCCGATCCCGATGCTCCATCAGCAACCACTGGTTGGTGGGGCCTCGAAATCGCAGCCCAGCCTGCAGGGCCAGGTTCGTCACGACCTCCCCCAGCGGTTGGTTGGTGAACTGAAGCAGAGCCAACGGCTCCGCGCCAGCCGGCTCGCCCACCAGGCCGGTCACGTGGGCGGCCGGCTCCGACCGCGCCGGCAGACCTTTGAGCCAGGCGAAGGCAAAGGGGCTGTTCCCCACCCGCGCCCGCGGATGCGGCACCGGGAACGTCTCGCCGCCTTTGACGAAGTAGCGCTTCATGTAGGGATGCGCCATGACGTTCTGGTCGTCCGGCAACGGTTCCTTGTGCGCGGGTGAGTATGCGAGCGATTCTCCCCGAGCCGCCGCTTCGGCGAGGACTTGGGTCCAGGCTCGACGTCCTCGCCAGTTCTCGACGACATAGAGCAGCGCGACCAGGCCGAGGCAGAGGGCGATCCCACCCGCCAGATCGAGCCAGGGATTCCCCGGGAACCGGCGCGCCTGACCGTCGCGAGCAGGGGCGCCCCCCAGGAAGAACACCATGCCCGAGGCCGTCAGCAGGGCGCTGAGCACGGAGCATCCAAACAGGCCAGCGACTAGGCCTGGATCGAGCATGAGCACGCCGAGCGCGAAGGCGAAGAGGAAGAGTGCGAGTGGGACGCAGACGTGGGTGAAGAGGCGCCGGCGCTGCCGGATCACGCCGACGAGGCGGGCGGAAACCGCCACACTGAGGAGCACGCCGCCGGCGACGATCCCGAGCGCCTGGGGGCTGGCGTGAACCGCGAGACCGGCCAGAAGCACGAGGAAACCACAGGCTCCAAGCAGCAGCCAGAGCGCGAAGCCAATCAACTTGAGAACGGACCAACTCCTGGACTCGCCCGCCAGTTGCCGCTCCAGCGAGCGGTCCACGACGCCGCGGAACCGGGAGGTTTCATGCATGCCGAGGGCTTCCCAAACCATGCGGATGCCGAGCGCGCACAAGAGCAGGGCGCAGGGAACGCTGACCAACTCGAGCGCCAAGAACGGCGGGTTGAATGGAAGCCAGATCCACGACCGCACCTGCCAGAGCACATAGCCCAGACCCGCTTTGGTCCCCAGGACGCCAAACACCCCATGCCACAGCAACTGACTGGTCGAGATCGGAGTCCCTTTCTCGAGCCGGCGACGGTAGCTTTTCCGAAAGGCGTTGCTTGAGAAATAGACGAGGAAACAAAGTCCCGGCAGGAGGGCCAGGAAGAGGACGGCGGGGGAGTCGCCCGCGGGCAGCGGGGCGGCTTGGCCAACCTCCAGGCGCCACTGCAGAAACCGCGCGCGCTCCCACAGACCATAGGCCGCGCCAAGACAAACCAAGGCCAACATCCCACAACCCGCCGCCAGCGCCCACGGATTCTGCTGAAACCAGCTCCAGGTCCGACGCGTCCGGCTGGCGGGCCGGGCCAGGATCGGCTCGAAGTTCAGAAACCGTTCCAGCTCCTCCGCCAGCATCCGCGCGGAATGGTAACGCCGATCCGGCGTCTTCTCGAGGCACTTCAGGCAGATCGTCTCCAGATCCGCCGGCAAGTCGGGACGCCGCCGCCGGGGCGCTTCCGGATTCAGGTCCACCACCTGCCGCAGCACATCCGTCACCGTGCTGCCAACGAAGGGCGCCCGCCCCGTCAGCGCCTCATAGAGGATGGCGCCCAGCGCGTAGACGTCACTGGCCGGCCCCACCTCCGCCCCTCGTCCCAGGGCCTGCTCCGGCGGCATGTAATTGGGACTGCCCACCACATCGCCGGAATGGGTCAGATCCGCGCCGCCTTCGATCGGCCGGGCCAGCCCGAAATCCAGGATGTGAGGCTGGCCATCCCCGCTCAACAGGACATTCTGAGGCTTGAGATCGCGGTGGAGGGTGCCTCGTTGGTGGGCATAGTGCACCGCCTCCGCCAACACTCGAACCAACTTCGCCGCCTCGGCCGGCGTGATGGGGCCCTGCTTCAACCGCGCCGCCAGAGTTGGGCCTTCAATGTAATCCATCGAGAAGTAGCTGCGCCCTTCAAACTCACCCACCTCATGGATGGCCACGATGTTCGGATGACGCAACTGGGCGGCGGCCTCGGCCTCGCGGCGAAAGCGCGCCTTTTGGGCCGATCCCGCAAATTGCCCGGCCAGGATCATCTTCACCGCCACTTCCCGGTTGAGGCTGACCTGCCGGGCGCGATAGACGACCCCCATCCCGCCGCGCCCGATTTCCGCCAGCAATTCGTAGTCGCCAACATAGCGCACGGACGGGCTGAGGGCTTGCCCGGAGCGTTCCGGTTGGTCGGGCCCGACATCGGCAGCCGTCCCGCCCGAATCGGGGGACCTGTCGAAGGCGACGAGGGCGAGGCAGTCCGGGCAGAGGCCTTGCAGGGTAGCGAGGCTCAGGGTCTGGTGGCAGCGAGGGCAACGGGCGATGGCGGGCGCGTTCATAAGGACATGATTCGTATTCGCCCCTTCTACGGGATTCCTCGGCGGTTCTTACCGAAAATGTTCAAGCTAGGCGATGCAGCGAGGCTGGGGAGAGGGAGACAGGGAGAGGGGAATTCGGCCTGTGAACTACCCGGGCGAAGACAACGGCGCCAAACTTGACCTGGCCACCATGAGTCTCGGGTTTCGAGGATTCTAGCGCATTGCCAGCAGCAAATGGCTCATCTCCTCCTCCACATCCCCCGGCTGCGACAGGGTCTCCGCCACCTCCATGCGGACACATTCCCGGAACCGGCGTCGGAGCCGGTAGACCGCGACCCCCACGGCGTTGGGCGAAAGGCCCGTCTGTGCGGCCGGTTCCCGATAATCGCCCCCCGCAGTCGGCTCGACCAGGAAACGCTCCAGCGCGGCGAACTCAGGCCCGCGCCCGGCTTCTTCCTGCTCGCGCCGCAATCGTTCCAACGCCCGTTCCATCGTGGCTACCGCCCACTGCCGGTCAAAGGCCCGATCGGCGGATTCCGCGTGGGCCACATCGCTTTCGTAGCGCACCTCGGCGCCGGCCAGATCGGGCGACCAGCCCGACTGTCCGCCGCCTCTCCGCTGCGTCCGCGCCTTGTCCGCCTGGTCCATCACGTAATGGTTCAGACAGGCCAGGAGGAAGGACCGAAACCGTCCCCGCTCCGGGTCCGCTCGACCCAGGGCGCTCCGCGAAAGCAATTGGGCGAAGAAGCCCTGAGTCAGATCTTCCGCGTCGGCCGGTTGATGCCCGCGCCGCCGGAGGAAGGCGTAAACGGGGAACCAATAAGCCCGGCACAGCGTTTCCAGCGCCGGGCTGGGCGTTGCCCCCTGCGCCTGGCTGGCGGCCAACACCATGCTCCAGCAGGTCGTGGCAAACACCACCCGCGTCCGGCTGCCGTCCGACGACGCCACGTCCGCCTGGTTCTGTGCCGGGTCGGGTGAGCTCATGGTTCGCCATGTATAGCCGCGGTCCGAAGACGCTGCAATGCTATCCAAAACCCTGTTTGTGGCACCCTGTTTGCCCCCGTCGGGGCGACCATGAAGAAGGCCGTGAACCTCATGAATGCAGGGCGAACATCAAGAGACCGGGAAGGGCTGTGAATCTGTCACCGACGAGCAACGACGAACACGGCCGAGCCCCGTCCCACCCAGGTGGGCTGGGGCGCTGTTGGCCTCTGGCTTCGTCGCGCCTCGCCAGAAGCCAAAATCGCCTCCAGCAAAATCGGAAGTTATTTTTGCACAGACCCTTAGCGCACCAGCCAATTGAGGATCGCCTTTTGCACGTGGAGGCGGTTTTCGGCTTCGTCGAAGATGGTCTGGGCGTGGGCCTCGAAGGTGGCGTCGTCGATTTCCTTCCCGCGGTAGGCGGGCAGACAGTGCATGACCAGGGCGTCGGGAGCCGCCAGCTTGACCAAATCGGCGTTGATCTGGTAGCCGTCGAGTTCCTGCAGGCGTTGGGCGGATTCGGCCTCTTTGCCCATGGAGATCCAGACGTCGGTGTAAAGGAGGTGGGCGCCGCGGGCGGCCTCCTGGAGATCCTCGGTGACGGTCACCTGGCCGCCGGCCCGGCGGAGGATTTCGGGGGCGGGTTGGTAGTTGCGGGGGGCGGCGATGCGCAACTCGAAGCCGAGTTTGGCCGCGGCAAAGATCCACGAGACCGGCATGTTGCAGGCGCCGTCGCCGATGAAGGTCACGATGCGGCCGGCGATGGGGCCGCGGCGTTCCTCGAACGAGTAGATGTCGGTGAGGACCTGGCAGGGGTGTTCCGCGTCGGTGAGGGCGTTCACGGTGGGAATCCGGGCGTAGGCGGCAAACTCCTCGACGTCGCGCTGGCTGTAGGTCCGGATGATGGCCCCATGCACCATGCGGCCGAGGACGCGGGCCGTGTCTTTGATCGGCTCGCCGCGGCCGAGTTGGATATCGCTGGCGTTGAGGAAGAGGGCGTTCCCGCCCAGTTCGCGGATGCCGACCTCGAAGGACACGCGGGTCCGGGTGGAGGATTTGGCGAAGATCATCGCCCACGTTTGGCCAGCCAAGGGACGGGCGTGGGATGCTCGTTGGTGCTTGAAGGCATCGACGCTGCGCAGGACCGCGTCCATGTCGCCCCGCGACATTGTCTCCAGACTCAGCAGATGTTTCATGGCTCAATCCGACGGCGCCCCCGCTCCGGGAGCGCGCTCCCCAGGCAGCGGCGCCGGGGAAAGTTCATGGTATAAGCACAATCGCGCCGGGCCGTCACGCAATAAGATTCAGGACAGTCGTTCGAGGACCGACTCGAGGAGGTGGATGCCCTGCTGGGCCTCCTCCGGCCGGAGGTTCAGGGCGGGGAGGAGCCGGACCACCTGCATGCCCGAGGGGATGGTCAAGAGGCCGGCCTCGTGCAGGCGCAGGACCATTTGCAGCGACGCTGCCTTGTCCTGCCCCGCCAACGCCGGGATGGCCGAAGCCGGGGCGAGTTCGAAGCCGAGCATGAGGCCGAGACCACGCACGCCGGTAATCAGGTGGGGGAAGCGTCCGGCCAGGCGTTCGAGTTCCGATTTCATCCAGGCGCCGAGGGTGCGGGCGTTCTCGTCCAGGCGGTCCCGCTCGATGACTTCGAGGACGCGGAGGGCGACCGCGCAGGCCAGGGGGGTGCCGCCATAGGTGGTGGCGTGGCTCCCGGGCCCCAGCAGTGCCGCGTGCGGTTCCCTCACCCAGAACGCCCCTATCGGGAACCCGCCGCCGAGCGACTTGGCCATCGAGAGACCGTCCGGCAGGAACGCCTCCCCCCCCGGCATCCCCTCGAGGATTCGCTGAAAGCTCTGGAACCGGCCGGTGCGAAAGTGGCCGCACTGGACGCCATCCATCAGCAGGAGGAGGCGTCGCTCGTCGCACAGGGCGCGCAGCCCCAGCAGGTATTCCGGGCTGGCCGGCGTAATCCCGCCTTCCCCCTGCACCCCTTCGATCAACACCGCCACGGTGGCGGGCGAGATGGCCGCCCGCACTGCCTCCAGGTCGTTGAACGGCACCTGGCGAAAGCCGGGGACGGCCGGACCGAAGCCGCGCTTGACCTTCTCCTGACCGGTCGCCGCAATTCCCGCCAGGGTGCGGCCGTGGAAGGAGTTGAGGGCGGTGATGATCTCGAAGCGGCCCTCGTCGTGGCCGAAGCGGCGGGCCAACTTGTAGAGCCCCTCGTTCGCCTCGGCGCCACTGTTGCAGAAAAACACGCGGCCGGGGGCTAGGTGACGAACGAGACGCTCGGCCAGGCGCCCTTGGGGTTCCTGATAGTAGAGGTTGGAAACATGGAGGAGCTTCTGGGACTGCTGCACCAGCGCCTCCGTGATCTCCGCCGGCGCGTGCCCGAGCGCACAGACGGCGATGCCCCCGCCCAGATCGAGAAAACGACGGCCGTTGACGTCCCACAACCAACTGCCGGAGCCGTGGCTGAGGGCCAGATCGAAACGCCCGTAGCTGGGCACTACGTAGCGCTGAAACAGTTCCTGGATGGCCTCCTGATGGTTGCGAACCACCGCGGGGGGCTCGGGGAGAATGGACTTCATGAGGGTTTCACTTCCGATACTCGGCCGCCGCCAGCGACGCGCAGACCAGTTCCCGGCCGTTGCGCACGTAAACACAACGACCCGCGAACGCGGGGTGACACCAAACCACGTCCCGGCCGCGCGCGTTCTCGACGGGTTCCAGGAGACGGGCCCGGCTGATCTCCTCGCAGCCGGCGGGGGAGAGCCGGACCAGGATGAGTTCGCCCTGGTCGTTCCAAACGAACTGCCGGTCCCCTTGCTCCACGACAAAGGCGTTGGCAAATAAACCCGCCTTCCCGCCGGTCAAGCTGTAGGTCTCCCAGCGGCGATCGCCGGCTCCCAACTCGAGACACCGGAACTCGCCGAACCCGCACACCCCGTAGACGTGCCCCTGCCGCAGCACGGGCGTGCACATGACCGTGTGGAGGCCGTCGTTCATGGTGGACTTGCTGCTGCTCTGCCGATGCCAGAGCACGGCCGGCTGCGGACCCGTGATGTCCAGCCAAGTCGCCCCGTGATAGAACGAGGTTAGAAACAGGCGTCCCGCCTGGGCGCGGGGCATGGCGATCGTGGTCTGCGGACGCTGGGCCTTGCCCTCGACCGGATAGGGCAGGCTCCAGTTCGTGGCCCCAGTCCTGGGATCCAAGGACGCCAACAGGTCGCTCAGCAACACGATCAACTGCCGTCGGCCCCCGGCCTCGACGACCACGGGCGGCGCGTAGCCGATCTCCTGGGTGGTCAAGGCGCGCCACCGTTCCTGGCCCGTGGCCAGGTCGAACGCCACCACCGCACTCCCCGGCCCTCCCACGGTGCAGACGAGCGTTCGACCTTCGACCATGGGATGGCCGGCAAACCCCCACAGCGGCGGCTCCAGGTCCTTATACTCCTCCAGGAACTGGCGTCTCCACACCACCCGCCCCGTCCGCACCTCCAGGCAGTGCAAATCTCCCATCGCCCCTAACGCGTAGACCTTGCCCCGGTGGACCACCGGGGTCGCCCGAGGGCCGTTCGGGAAATCAATCTGATAACCCCGCTCGTAGCGGTGTTCCCACAGCAGCCGCCCCGTCTTGGCCTCGACACAGAGAATCCGCTCCTGCCCCGGCACCACCGGCAAGGCGCGCTCGCCCCGCTTCCGCTCGGGACGCGGTCCCTCGGTACGATCCATCAGCAACACCCGACCCTCGGCAACCGCCGGACCGGAGTAGCCGCCGTTGACCGGCACGCGCCAGCGCACCTTCAGGCCCTCCGCGGGGAAGGCGCCCACAATGCCCGACTCCCGCCACACCCCATCCCGGTGCGGACCCAGCCATTGCGGCCAATCATCGGCCCCGGCGGAGGCGAGGGTCAGGGTCGCCAGCAGGCCAGCAAGCCAGCGCGGCCCGCCACCCCGGGAAAACAACCGGGCCTGCTTCATCGGACCACCTCCGTGCCGACGCCCGCATCGGTGAAGATCTCGAGGAGGACGGCATGATGAATGCGCCCATCGACCAAGGATACCTTGTCCACCCCGGCGCGAATGGCCGCCACCGCGCTGTCGACCTTCGGGATCATGCCATGATCGACCACGCCCAGACGTTTCAGTTCGGCCACGTCCTCCAGGCGCAGGTGGGGGATCACGCTGGCCGGGTCCTTGGGATCGCGGAGCAGGCCGGGGACGTCGCTCATGAACACGAGCCGCCGGGCCTTCAGGGCGATGGCGCACACCGCCGCCGCCACGTCCGCGTTGCAGTTGTAAACCCGGCCATCCTCGCCGCGCGCGGTCGGGCTGATGACGGGGGTGACGCCGTCCCGGATGCATTCGAGGAGCGGGCCGGTGTTCACGCCGTTCACCTCGCCGACGAAGCCCAGGTCCAAGGCCCCGCCGTCCGGGCCGGTCATGGGCAGCTTCCGGCAGGTGAAGATCTCGGTGCCGGCGAAGCCCTTGGCCAAGCCCCCCAACGTCTGGATCGTCCGCACGATCTCCGGGTTGATCTCGCGCGAGAGGACCTGGTCGACCACTTCGACCGCCGCGGCGTCGGTCACCCGCTGGCCCTGGATGAACTGCGCCTTCAACCCGGCCCGTTCCATGGCGCGCGTGATGGCCTTGCCTCCGCCGTGGACCACCACCGGGTTGATCTCGACGGCTTCGAGAAAGACCAGGTCGCGGGCGACCCCTTGCCGGATGTCCGGGTCGGGCGAGTCCATGAAGCTGCCGCCGTATTTGACCACGAAGGTGGCGTGGCTGTAACGCTGGATGTAAGGCAACGCCTCGAGGAGCGTGGCCGCTTTGGCAATGAGTGTCTGCATCGTCAGCCCCCGAGGGAGGTGGGGTCGCCCACGTTGCCCTTGTTGAAGTCCACATACGCCTCGGTCAAATCCGCGGCATACACCACCGCCGCACCGCGCCCGAGATGGAGCCGAATGTGGAGGTCGAATTCCGCCGGCGCCACCGCCGCCACCAACCGCGCAAACGTGGCCCGGGTCGGCTGCCCCCGGCGCAGGCTCCAGAGCACCCGACGCGATCCCGTGGCGCTGTAACCGATGTCCACCTTGTCCTCCTCGACCCGCGCCGCGCTATAACCCAGGGCGTCCATGATCCGCCCCCAGTTGGGATCCCCGCCATGCCAACTCGTCTTCACCAAGGCACTGTTGGCCACCGCCCGCGCCGCCGCCTCCGCCTCCCCCGGGGTGCGGGCGCCCTCCACCCGCACCGTCACCACCCGATGCACCCCTTCCCCGTCGCGCACAATCATCCGGGCCAACTCGAGACACACCTGCTCGAGCGCAGCCCGAAACGCGGCCGTGTCGGAACCGGCCCGCCGCAACTCCCGATTGCCCGCCACCCCGTTGGCCAGCAACAGCACGGTGTCGTTCGTGCTCATGTCGCCATCCACCGTGATCCGATTGAAACTGCGCGCGACCGCCTCCTCCAACGAGGCCTGCAGCAACCGCGGGGCGACCGCGGCATCGGTGGTCAGAAAGGCCAGCATGGTCGCATGCAAAGGCCGCGCCGCCGGCCGCCGCCCCGTCGCGCTCATCCCCGGTTGGATCATCCCAGCGCCCTTGCAGATCCCCCCCAGCCTCAGCGTCACCCCGCCTTGCTTCCACTCGACCGCCACCTGCTTCGGCCGCGTGTCGCTCGTCAGGATGGCCTCCGCCGCCGCCTCCGCCGCCAAGGGTGCGTCGTCCAAAAGCGGGACCGCATCCCGGATCCCCCGGAGGACGTTGGCCATGGGCAGCGGCACCCCAATCCGGCCGGTGGACCCGACCAGGACGTGCTCGACGGGCATGCGCAACCAGCGAGCAACCTCCCGCGTCATGGCCAGCGCGTCGCGGCGCCCCCGACGGCCGGTGCAGGCGTTGGCGTTCCCCGAGTTCGCCACGATGGCCTGCGCCACTCCCCCACGCACGCGTTCCGCACTGATCCGCACGGGCGCAGCGCAAACCTGGTTCGTCGTGAACAACCCCGCCACCGCTGCCGGAACCTCCGACACGATCAACGCCAAATCGCGCTTGGCCCCTTTGTCCGACCCCTTGCCTGTGCCCAGGCGTTTGATGTCGCAAAAAACCCCCGAGGCCAGAAAGCCCCGTGGCGCCAGGATGGAACCCGGAATGGGTTGCAGTTTGGTTTTCATCGGTAAAGCGTCAAACCCGACCCGCCAGAGCTGGCCGGGAGCCTAAATAAAGCCCGGTCAGGAAACCAGACGTTTCGAACCCCGCCAGGCGCCTCCCGTGGCACAGGGAACGTGCCCTCATCAACAACTGCTCCCCCCAACCGGAGCCCTCGCCGCGCTGGAAACGGTTGGGGAGAGACGGGGTGAGGGGTGACCGTTCATGGAGAGGGGGACGTCCCCACGCAGGCTCCCGCGCAGCCTCCCGGTCCTTCTCGGCAATGATCTCCAACCGCACCATCTCGGCACGCACCACACCCGTGGCCTCGGCCGGCCGGGCCTTGAGATAATGCGCGGTCACCGCTCCCACGAAGTCGTCCCGCAACCCGGCCGGCACCCGCTGCGTGTACGGCAGCCAGGTTGTCCTCAACCAACCGGCGAACGCCTCCGCCGACGGCTGAATCATGGCCCGCGGCGTCAACTGCACCCGCACCGGTCGCAAGCCGGCTTCCCACAACCAATGAGCGTAATCGCCCGGCCCGTAAAAGTGATACGGCCGTGCCATCCCCCGGAACCGCTCCCGCCACCGCCGATCCCGCATCACCGCCCGGACCGACCGGAAGACGTCCTCCGCGTTCCCGCGTCCGCCGCACGACACCACCAAGCGCCCCCCCGGTCGCAGCGCGCCGGCGGCCCCTTGCAGGAAAGCCCGATGATCGTCCACCCAATGCAAGGCAGCGTTCGAAAAGACGATGTCCACCGCCACCGCCACGGTCAGACGCCGGGCGTCCATGACCGCAAAACTCACGCGGGGATGGGCCGTGCCGCCGTAATGACGCCGGGCATGGGCGATCATCGCCTCCGAGGCGTCCACCCCCAGCACGTGCCCCCGCGGCAGCAGGGCCGCCAACTCCACCGTCATCGCCCCATCGCCACACCCCACATCCAATACCCGTTCGTCGCCGCGCAACGCCAACTGCCCCATCAGCTCCCTCGCCCACGCCCGCTGCGCCGCCGCATTCGCAGCATAGTCGGCCGGATCCCACACATGGTCCGGGTTCGTGGTCACACCAGGGTTCATAAAAGCCCAGCCGTCTCCGCGAAACCGCCCAGGATGTTCAGGCTCTGCACGGCCTGCCCCCCGGCGCCCTTCACGATGTTGTCCTCGGCGCTCATCACCAGCAGACGCCCCGTCCGGACATCGATCCGCCAGGCCAGCTCGAGAAAGTTGGTGCCGCTGACGTTCTTGGTGTCGGGCAGCGCGTTGCCTTCGAGCAGACGCACGAACGGCTCCGCCCCGTAAGCCTCCTCGTAACACGCGGCCACGCGCGCCCCCAACGCCGAGGCCTCCTCCGCCGTGCGGGCGGGCGCCGTCGGCTGCAAGTAAAGCGTCGTCAGAATGCCGCGGTTGATCGGGACCAGATGAGGCGTGAACTGGATCACCACCGTCCGACCGGCGGCCAGCGACAATTGCTCCTCGATCTCCGACAGGTGCCGGTGTTTGGGCACGCCATACGGGCGGACGCTCTCATTGCATTCGCAGAAGAGATAATCCAACTCCGCCTTGCGCCCCGCCCCGCTCACGCCACTCAAGGAGTCGGCGATGATGCCCGCGGGCGCGACCAGGCCCGCGTCCAACAGGGGCAGCAGGGGCAGCAGGATGCTGGTGGGATAACACCCCGGCGAAGCGATCAAGGACGCCTCCCGGATGGCGGCCCGGTAACGCTCGGGCAAACCGTAAACCGCCTTCGCCAGCAAGTCGGGCGCAGGATGTTCGTGCCCGTAAAACTCCCGGTAGATGGCCGCGCTGCGCAGGCGGAAATCGGCGCTGAGATCGATCACCCGACAGCCCTTGGCCAGCAACGGAACGGCAAACTCCGCCGCCACCCCGTGCGGCAGGGCCAAAAACACAACCTCGGCCGCGCGCGCCAGATCCTCGACGTTCGGTTCCGAGAACCGCAGGGAGCGCGCCTGGGGGAATGCGGCGAACCGCGGGAACACCTGGGCCACCGACCGCCCGGCGTTCGGCCGGGAGGTGACCGCCGTGAGGTCCGCGTGGGGATGGGCCAGGAGCAGTCGGACCAGTTCCTCGCCGGAATAGCCGGAGGCGCCGACAATGGCAACGGTGAGAGGCTTCATGTTCGGGGGAGATGACAGACCCAGGGTTGCTGAATAATAAAAAACCCCGCCAGCGCGGCCGGCGGGGTTCGGAAGCGGGAGCGGGTTTAGCGTTTGCTGAACTGGAACCGCTTGCGAGCGCCGGGCTGGCCATACTTCTTGCGCTCTTTCATGCGCGGATCGCGCGTCAGCAGGCCGTTCGACTTGAGGGTCGGACGCAGGTTGGCGTCCGCCTGGAGCAGGGCGCGGGCAATGCCGTGCCGAACCGCCCCGGCCTGGCCCGTGGGCCCCCCACCGGTCACGCTGATGCGAACGTCGTATTTGCCCGCAAGGTCCGTGACCGAGAACGGCTGCATCACGAGCATGCGCAGCGTATCGATCGGGAAGTAACTGTCGAAGGCACGGCCGTTGACCGTGATCTTGCCGCTGCCGGCGGCGAGGCGAACGCGAGCCACGGAGGTCTTCCGGCGGCCGGTAGCGACGAACTCAGGGGTCTTTGGATCAGCCATGGAGGGCAATCAGGGTTGAGAGGAATCAGGCCGCGGCCTTGGTCGGCTCGGGCTTCTGGGCCGCGTGAGGATGATCGGGGCCTTTATACACCTTGAGCTTGGTCAGAAGGCGGCTGCCCAACCGGTTCTTGGGGATCATGCCCTTCACCGCGTGCAGGATCAACCGCTCGGGATGCTTCGCGCGAACCTGGGCCACCGTCCGATACTTCTCGCCCCCGCGCCACCCCGAGTAGCTCATGTAGGACTTCGCCGTCTCCTTCCGGCCGGTCAAACGCACCTTCTCGGCATTGACCACGACCACGAACTCCCCGGCATCCAGATGGGGGGTGAAGACGGGCTTGTCCTTCCCACGAAGGATATTGGCCACTTGCACGGCCAAACGGCCCAAAACCGCCCCGTCGGCGTCAATCACCCGCCACCGGCGCTGGTCCACGTTCACTTTCGGCAAATACGTTTTCATCGAAACCGCAACTCAAAGAGCGGGGAAACTATCAAAGCACCCCGCCAAGTCAACAGGCATTTCCAGCACCCCGCGCTCGCTCGGGGTGAGACCATGATCTTCGTGGTCTGCAGCCGGTCGCGGCTTTTCAAGCACTTGTGCCCAGGAACCAAGATGCGAATCAAGCTTGGGACGAACCGACCTACTCTTGCTCTTGCTCTTGCTCTTACTCTTACTCTTGCTCTTGCTCTCCCCTCCATGAACAACGACCAGCCCGTTTTCGACCACGAAAAGCTCTTCGCCTACCAGCGTAGTATCGGATTTTTCGCCTGGTCCAGCGAATTGCTTGATGCCCTTCCCACCAGGCTCTCGGTCTGCGGCCAATTGGACCGAGCCTCCACCTCCGTTGCGCTCAACATTGCGGAAGGCAATGGGAAATACACGCCGCCCGACCGTTGCCGCTACTTTGAAATCGCCCGTGGATCAGCTTTGGAAAGTGCCGCTTGCCTGGACGTGCTGGTGGCCAAGCGAGCATGCACTGCGGGCCAGGTCCAGAAAGGAAAACTCCTCCTTCACGAAGTCGTTTCACTGCTGATCGGGCTGATCCGTGGCCTTTCTCCGGACCGGTTGGGGGAGGAACCCTTGCCCTACGGGGGATTGGAAGGACAAGAGCAAGAGCAAGAGTAAGAGTAAGAGCAAGAGCAAGAGCAAGAACGGTGGGAGACGGGATTAGGGTAAGGCTCCTCCGTCTTTGCCTAGATTCCTGGATACGAACGGAAGGAATCGGCGCGCAATTCTCGCCAGGCGGAGAATTCTGTCCTACGCCCCGGCTCATTCCGCTTGACGCCCCATACTGGTTGGTATAGTCAGCCAGGCATGACCCCGCCTACGGCCAGCCAGGCTCCCGATATGCCGGCACGGCTCGCCGCCAGCGCCTTCGCCCTCTTCGCCCGCGAAGGCATCCAGGCGGTCAACGTCGAACGCGTCGCCCGCCATGCCGGCGTCACCAAGGGCAGCCTCTACTGGCACTACCGGTCCAAACGCGAACTCCTCCTCGCCGCCTGCGCCCACTATTACCGCCTCTACCAACGCGCCATCAACGCCCGCCTCAACGGGGTGAGCGATCCCCGCGAACGCCTGGAACGGACCCTCCGCCAAGCTGTCCGCACCTGCTTGCTCGACTCCGAAAACCGTGTGTTCACCCTCGAGATCTTCACCCTCTCCCTCCATGACGAGGAAATCCGCCGCAGTTGGCGGCAATTCGTGGACAGCGTGCGCGAATTCTACATCGGCCTCCTCCAGGCCGTGAACGGCGCGGAAGCCGCCCCCGGATCCTCCTCCGAACAAGCCGTCGACTTCATGCTCGATGCCATGGAAGGCCTCAAACAGCGAGCCCTCTACGACCCCAGCATCTGCACCCGCGACAGCGAACAGTGCATCTGCCAAAACCTCCTCCGCATCCTCGGCGTCCCCGAGCGAAAGGACGCCCGATGACGCGCCCCCTGCCCCTATCCATACCGGCCAGTATGGACCACTCCATCCCCCACAACACCCCGCCCACCCCCTAAACCAAGCCCCTCCCCATGGATTCTCTCCCTGCCTCCCGCTCGCCGCTGACCGCCTCCCGCCGCCAGTTCCTTCAGCGTCTGGCCCTCGCCACCACCTTCCCCCTCGTCCTCCCCTCCTCCACCCTCGGCGCCGGCCGCCCTTCCCCCAACAACCGGCTCGGCGTGGCCGTCCTCGGCCTCGGCGACCGCGGCTCCAACCATGTGAGCGGCTTCGCCGGCCTCGAAGGCTGTCAGGTGGTGGCGGTCTGCGATGCCCAACGGCGCAAAGCGGACGCCTTCCAGGCGACCGTCGAGGCTCATTACGCGCAGGAGAAGGCCGCGGGCCGATATCGCGGCTGCGCGGCGATCACTGACTTCCGCGAGGCCCTCGCGCGGCCCGACATCGATCTCATCGTCATCACCGCCCCGGAAAACTGGCATGGCATCATGGCCGCCTGGGCGGCCAAAGCCGGCAAGGACGTCTATTGCGAAAAGGCGCTCACCCTCACCGTCGATGAAGGACGACGGCTCGTCGAGATCGTCCGCCGTCACGGCCGCATCCTCCAGGTCGGCACCCAACAGCGATCCGACCGCAACTTCCGCTTCGCCTGCGAACTCGCCCGCAACGGTTATCTGGGCCGCGTCCACACCGTCCGCGTCTCCGTGCCGGGAGGCCGGAAGCTGCCCGTGGCCGAACCGAAGCCGCCCCCGCCGGAAATCGACTACGACCTGTGGCTCGGCCCCGCCCCCTGGACCCCCTACAACGATCTCAAGTGCACCTACAATTGGTACTTCATGGCCGATTACTGCGCGGGCTGGATTCAGTCTTGGGGGGTGCATCACCTCGATATCGCCCTCTGGGGCCAACCCGCCCTCGCCGCCTCCACCCTCGAACTCTCCGGCCAAGCCGTCTTCCCGGACACCGGCCTCGCCGATACTTCCATCCACTGGACGGTCGAAGCCACCACCCCGGACGGCCTGACCCTCGTCTTCACCGACGATGCCCGGGGCCGCCACGGTTGTCGCTTCGAAGGCGACCGCGGCTGGGTCCATGTCGTGCGCGGCGGGATCGAGGCTCAGCCGGCCTCGCTCCTCACCGCCCGCCTGCAACCTGGCGACCTCCGCCTCCCCGAGTCCGATCATCACCTCCTCAACTTCGTCCAGGCCGTCCAAACCCGGCGCGATCCCATCGCCCCCGTCGAAGCCGGCCATGCCGCCACCACCCTCTCCCTGATCAGTGACATCGCCACGCGCATCGGCGGCCGCCTCGTCTGGGATTGGAGCCAGGAACGCTTCCGCAACAGCGACCCTGCCAACCGCCTCCTCCGTCGCTCCCTCCGGAGCCCGTGGGTCATGTGAACCTCGCACCCAACCCCCTCCCATGAACCTCCCCCTCTCCCCCCTCCACTCCCCACCCCCCCC
Source organism: uncultured Verrucomicrobiota bacterium (assembly GCA_964629545.1). Taxonomy (GTDB): domain Bacteria; phylum Verrucomicrobiota; class Verrucomicrobiia; order Limisphaerales; family CAZVRY01; genus CAZVRY01. Next base: position 37,630 of record CAZVRY010000011.1, read on the forward strand.
TAATCCTAATCCTACTCTTAATCCTACTCCTACTCCTAACCCTACTCTTAATCTTACTCTTAATCTTACTCTTAATCTTACTCTTAATCCTACTCTTAATCCTACTCTTAATCCTAATCCCAATCCCACTCTCCCCCCCCCCAGCCCAACCCCGCCGTCCTCCTCCGCCGTGACTGGGTCCTTCCGCGCCCGCCGTCGCCTTCCTCTCTCTTTCGCGCGCGGCACCGCCGTCCCCCTCGCCGCGGCCCGGCTCCTCCTCGCGGCCCGCACGGCCGACGCCCCAGCCCCCCTCCCGGCCGTCGCCACCATCCGATCGGTCCTCGAGAATCCAAACGGTCCCTCCAAAGCGGCCGCTTGGGAGGCCATCCGCCAGGTCACCGACCCGAGTGAACGCCGGCAACTGGCCCGGCAACTGGCCGCCCTCCTCCGCGAGCCGGCGATGGACCTCGAGGACAAGACCCTCCTCGCCCAACTCCTCGCCGTCCTCGGCACCGCCGCCGAAGTCCCCGCCCTGGCGGCCCTGCTGCATGACCCCGCCACCGTCGACACCGCCCGCCTGGCCTTGGAATCCATCCCGGATCCGGCCGCCGGGCAAGCCCTGCGCGATGCGCTCGCCAGGCTCGAAGGTCAGGCCATGATCGGCGTTCTGCACTCGCTGGCCGCCCGCCGCGACGCGGAAGCATTGCCCACCGCTACTGATCTTGTCCCATCCTCCGATCCGACGTTGGTCCGCGCCGCCCTCCATCTCCTCGGCGAAATTGGCACCGAACCAGCCGCCCGCGGGCTGGCCCGCGCTCAGCACGACCTGCCCCGCGAACTGCAAGCCGCCGGCTGGGACGCCCAATTGGCTTGCGCTAGCCAGCTCGCCGCCACCGGCCAACACGCCGTCGCCGCCGCCATCTTCCAAGGCCTCCTAGCCTCCTCCCACCCGACCCCCGTTCGCCTCGGCGCCCTGCGCGGCCTCGCCCTGACCGCCCCCACGGAGGCCGTCCCTGCGGTCCTCGCCGCCTTGCGTGATCCCGACGAGTCCCTCGCCGCCGGCGCGACAGCATTAAGTGCCCTGCTGCCGGGCGAGACCACTACCCGGGCCCTTGCCGCGGCCCTCGAGGGCGCCCCCGCCTCCTCAGCCTCTTCCCTCCTCCAGGCCCTGGCCGATCGACGCGACCCCGCCGCCCTGCCGGTCGTCCTCAGCCTCCTCGAAAGCCCGCTTCCCCCCGTTCGCCTGGCCGCCATCGCCGCGGTGGGAACCCTGGGCGACGCCAACAGCGTCGACCGCCTCCTCCCGCTCGCCACCGGTTCCGACCGCGCGGCCTCGCAGGCCGCCCTCAAGAGTCTCGAACGTCTCCACGCCTCCGGCGTCGAGGAGCGCCTGACGGCTCTCGCCACCCAAGGGCCCCCTACCACCCGCGCCCTTGCCCTCACCGCCGTGGCCAACCGCCGTCAGCCGGACGCAAAGACCGTCGCCTGGCAGGGAACGGCCAGCGCGGAGGCCCCCGTGCGCGTGGCCGCCTGGAATGCCCTCACGCCACTCGCCAGCCCGAACGACTTCGGCCCTTGGATTGCCCGCGCCTGCGACGTGCAGTCCGAACGCGAGTCCCTCGCCGCCCTGGCTGCCCTCCAGGCCGCCGGACACACCCTCACCGCCGAAGCCCGCTTGGCCGAGATCGCCTCCGCGCTGCCGCAGGCCCAAGGTCTCGGCCGTCAGACCCTCCTCCAAGCCGCCAGCACCGTAGGCGGCGCCGCCGCGCTCGACCTCGTCCGCCCCGACCTCGTCCGCCCCGACCCCATCACCCGCACGACGGCCCTGCGTCTTCTCGCTGACTGGCCCGATCCCAGCGCGGCCCCGGATCTCTTCCGGTTGGCCACCGCTGCCCCCGAGCCGGGCGACCGCGAGTTGGCCGCCCGGGGCTTCTTTCGCCTGGCCGAAACCTCCCGCCAAGAGTCCCTTCTCCGCCAGGGCGCCCAACTGGCGACGTCACCGGAACGAAAGCGCCTCTGGCTGAGTGCCCTCGCCAACGCCGGCCAGCCCGCCTCCCTGGAACTCGCCCTCGCCGCTCTCGCCGATCCCGCCGTCCAAACCGAGGCCGCCCTCGCCGCGCTGAAAATCGCCGAAGGCCTGCTCAAGTCCGATCCCGACACCGCCCAGACCGTCGCCCGCCGCATCGCCCAGGCCTCGCCCACTCCCGATCTCCTCCAGCAGGCCAACGCCCTCGCCCGCCGCGCCGAAGCCCCGGTCGATGTGCTCCAGCCCTACCCCCCATCCGTGACCGAAGCCCGCCGCCACGCTCTCCGCCAGGAACTCGGTCAGGACACACTGCTCGCCTACCTCGATTGCGGCGTCCACGCGTCCGACGGCCCCGAAACCGGCCCCCGGTTGGCCCAGCTCACCGGACAACCCTGGTTCTACAGCACCCCCGCCGACAGCCCCCTCGCCCCCTTCGCCTCCGTCGCCTTCGACGGGCAATCCGTGCGCTTCGCCCTCCGCGGCCTCGACCCCCAGAAGCGTTACGCCGTCGGCTTCTCCTGGTCCGATTACGACGCCAATGGACGCGTCCAATCCGTCGACCTCCTCTCCCCCAATGGACGCGTCCGTCGCCTCGTCGACCAACAGGCCCTCCCCAAACACGCCCGCGACAACCAGCCCCCCACCGCCTTCAGAGCGGTCCTTGACCCCGCCGACTACCCCCAGGGCCAGCTCCAGCTCGGTTTCCAACGCCAGGCCGGCCCGAACGCCACCGTCAGCGAGGTCTGGCTCTGCGAAACCGACCCCTCCGCCCGGCCCAGCCTCACCTCCCGCCCCGCCTTCACCCCGCCCCCCACACCCCCCCTCGACCTCGATCCCCCCGCCGCCGACATCAAAGTGCTCATCGTCACCGGCGTCGATTACCCAGGCCATCCCTGGCCCGAAACCGCCCCCGCCCTCAAAAAAGTCCTCGAACAAGACCCTCGCATCCGCGCCCGCATCGTCGAAGACCCCGCCGTCCTCGCCTCCCCCAAACTCGACCTCTGGGACGCCGTCGTCATCCACTTCATGGACTGGGAAATCCCCGGCCCCGGCCCCGAGGCGCGCGAGAACCTGCGCCGCTACGTCGCGGCCGGACACGGCCTCGCTCTCACCCACTTCGCCTGCGGCGCCTGGGACAACCACGAATGGCCGGAGTTCCGCAGACTGGCCGGCCGCGTTTGGGATCCGAAGCTCCGCGGCCACGACCCCCACGGGACCTTCCGCGTCGAGATCGCCGACCCCGACCACCCCATCGTCAAGGGCATGCAACCCTTCGAAACCGTCGACGAACTCTATACGTGCCTCGCCGGCGAGGTCCCCATCCACGTCGTCGCCAAAGCCACCTCGAAGGTCGACCACCTCGATTACCCCATGGCCTTCGTCCTCCCCTACGGCCAAGGCCGGGTCTTCCACTGCGTCCTCGGTCACGACGCCCGGGCCTACGTCAGCCCCGGCGTCGGTGAACTCCTTCGGCGCGGCCTCGCGTGGGCCGCCGCCCAGCCCCCCACCCCATGACCCCCTCCCTTTCCCGCCGCGAGTTCCTTCAGAACGCCGCCGGCTTCGCCTCGGCGGCGGCCCTCATGCCCGCGGTGGCCGGCCACCCGCTAACCCCCCCAACCCCCAACCCCCAACCCGCCATGCACATCAGCTTCCACACCGATGCCTTCAACTCGGCCTATTGGTCCTTCGAGAAATGCCTCGCCTGGGCCCAACGCAACCAGGTCCGCTTCATCGAGTGCGGCCTCATCGACGGCGTAAGCTGGATCCACGGCCTCGGCTACCAACCCCATGTCGCCCTCTACGAAGACCCCGCCCTCCTCCGGCGCAAGATGGACAAATACGGCGTCCGCTTCTCCCAAGTCGATGCCGCCTACCCCCTCAGCAACGATGACGCCCCCCTCCGCGGCGTCCCCTATGTCCTCAAGTCCATCGCGTGGGCCGCCCAGGTCGGCTGCCCGTGCGTCGATACCACCGACGGCCTCCACGCCCCCGAAGGGATCGAGGACAAGGAGGCCATGACCCTCATGAAACGCAGCTACCGCCAAATCCTCGAAGTCGCCGAGGCCCACCGCGTCGTCGTCAACATCGAACCCCACGGCTACTTCACCACCAACCCCGACCGCATGGCCGAAATGCAGGCCTTCAGCGACAGCCCCTACCTCCGCCTCAACATGGACACCGGCAATACCTACATCGCCGGCCAGGACCCCGTCGCCTTCCTCCAGCGCTTCCTCCCCCGCGTCTCCCACGTCCACATCAAAGACGTCTCCGAATCCCTCGCCAAGGCCCTCCGCGGCGGCATGACCGGCATCGCCGTCAGCCATTGCTCCCTCGGAGAAGGGGTCAACGCCGACAACATCCGCCGATGCCTCACCCTGCTCCGCGACGCCGGCTACCGCGGCGCCCTGAGCATGGAATGCGAAGGCGCGGGCGGTCCCCTCATCGAGAAATCCCTCGCCTGGCTCCGATCCACCCTCCAATCTCTGAATATCCCCGAAGAATCCTAACCCCCCAGAACACACCATGAACCCCACCACCCCCACCCTCAGCCGCCGCGGCTTCCTCAAGACCTCGGCCACCGCCACCGCCAGCGTCGCCGCCCTCGGCACGCTCGACCTCAGCCGCTCCGCCCACGCCGCCGGCAGCGAGGTCATCAAACTGGGCATGATCGGCTGCGGCGGCCGCAATACCGGCGCCGGCGCCCAAGCCCTCCGCGCCGACCCCGGCGTCCGCCTCGTCGCCATGAACGACATCTTCATGGACCGCATCAACGGCGCCCACGACGCCATCGTCAACGACCTCAAACGCCTCAACCGCCCCAGCCAAGTGGAGGTCCCGGCCGACCGCCGCTTCGCCGGCTTCGATGGCTACAAAAAAGTCATCGAATGCAGCGACGCCGTCGTCATCGCCAACGCCGCCAAATTCCATCCCCTCCACGCCATCACCGCCATCCAAGCCGGCAAACACGTCTTCGTCGAGAAACCCCACGGCATCGATCCCGCCGGCGTCCACCTCATGACCAAGGCCTGTCAGCTCGCCAAACAAAAAAACCTCTGCATGGTCTCCGGCCTCCATAGCCGCTACCACACCGGCTACCAGGAACTCATCCAACGCCTCCACGACGGCGCCATCGGCGACATCGTCTCCATCGAAGAAAACTTCCTCCGCGCCCCCTACGGCGTCACCGACCGCAAACCCGGCCTCTCCGAACTCGAATGGCAATGCAGCACCCAATACCACTTCGTCTGGCTCTCCGGCGACGACGTCGTCCAGTCCCTCGTGCATAACATGGACCGCGCCTCCTGGGCCCTCAAAGAGGAAGTCCCCCTCAAATGCCACGGCCTCGGCGGCCGCTCGAGCATGGTCGAACCCAACTACGGCGATGTCTTCGACCACCATACCGTCGTCTACGAATACGCCAGCGGGGTTCGCGTCTACGCCCTCTGCCGCACCACCACCGGCTGCTACGACGAATACTCCAGCCTCGTCTTCGGCACCAAAGGCAAGGCCGACGTCATGCGCTGCCTCATCCGCGGCGAGAAGAACTGGCGCGGCGACGCCGGCTGCGACGCCCACTACCAGGAGCAGGTCGAATTCATGAAGGCCATCCGCGCCGGCCGCCCCCTCAACAACGGGGATTACATGGCCACCAGCACCATGATTGCTGTGATGGGCCAAATCTCCTGCTACACCGGCAAAGAGGTCACCTGGGAACAAATCAACGCCTCGAACTTCGCCTACGCCCCGCAGCCGGAGGATTGCCACGACGGCATGGAACCGCCCACCAAGCCCGGCCCCAACGGCAGCTACCCGGTCTACATCCCGGGCCGAACCACGCTCATCTGAGGGCACGACCCGCTTTGTCCGCAGTGCCACCTGTCAACCGCAACGCAACCAAACATGAACATGAAACAACCAAACCAACCTCGACCCCTAACCCGGTTCCTCGCCTGGTCCGCCGCCCTGGCCCTCGCCGCCGGCTCCGCCCAAGCCGCCGGACTCGGCCTCAACTTCGTGGGGACCGGCACGGCCGTCAATGATGCGGGCGGCGCCTTCGGCGTGCCCCTCGCCGGCTGGAACAACCTCACCGGCCCCGAAGGCTCCACCGTCATCTCACCCCCTACCGGCGGCGCCATCACCATCACCTGGTACACCGGCGGCGGCCTCTGGCAAAGCGGCGCCACCTTCCCCGGCTTCAGCACCGGCGAAAACCAAGTCTTCTCCGGCAACCTCTACGCCGGCCAGAACGACCCCGAAGGCACCCGCGCCATCACCATCACCGTGAGCGGCATGGACTCGATCGCCACCGGCACCTATACGCTCCAATTGATGGCCGCCATCGATGGCCCTGCCACCATCGGCGTGTTCCGTCCCGCCCTGCTCGGCGACGGCTCCACCCTCGCGTTCGGCGACCCCATCCACAGTGGCGCCCCCCTGGCGGCCGTCACCACCCCCGCCTCTCTCAGCGGCGACGCCTTCTCGTTCACGATCGCCAATGACAACGTCCTCGAGAACAGCCTCCGCGTGCGCGCCGAACTCTCGGGCTTGGTCCTCACTTACACCCCGGCCCCCGCCCCGGTCATCACCGCCCATCCGCAAAGCCAAACCGCCGCCGAAGGCAGCACGATTGACCTCACCGTGACCGCTACCGGCTCGGCCCCTTTGACCTACCTGTGGCAGTTCAACGACATCGACCTCCCCGACCAAACGACGGCGACGCTGCGCCTCGCGAACCTGAGCACCGCCAACGCCGGCAACTACCGAGTCAAAGTGACGGATTCCGCTGGCCGCTTCAGCTACAGCGCCAACGCCACCCTCACCGTGGCCTCGCCCACCCCCGCCTTCGTCTACGATTGGTCCCCGGTCTTCACTTTCACCAGCACCGGAGCCTACCCCGCCGGCGTGGGCTTGCTCTTCGATGTCGCCCCCGGCACCTCCGTGGCCGTCACCCAACTCGGCGCCGCCATGCCCGATGCCACCTTCTCCGGATCGCTCACGGTCCAACTGTTCGAGGTCAGCACCGCGACCGTCCTCGAAACCGTCACCTTCACCCCCGACGACGTCCCCACGCCCATCGGCCTCCTCTATCAATGGGCCAAGCCCGTTTCCAACCTTGTCCTCGCCTCCGGCTCGTATGCGGTCGTCCAATACGGAGGCACCTACGCCAACGTCCCCGACGGCTATGCAGTCAACAGTCTCGGCGGCGCGATCACCCACGTCCTCTCCCGCTGGACCAGCGGCCCCGGCGGACCAGGCAACCTGCCCACCAACAACGACGGTGCCACGCCCAAATACGCCGGCCCCACCTTCGAAGCCAAGGTCTCCGGTGCCCCGGGCATCACCCAGCACCCCCAGGGCGGCTCCTTCGTCCCAGGCACCTCCGCCACCCTCTCCGTCACCGCCGGCGGCAGCCAACCCCTCACTTACCAGTGGCAAAAGGACGGCACCCCCATCCCCGGCGCCACCTCCGCCCAACTCGCCCTCGCTCCCCTCGGCCCCAACGACACCGGCGATTACCGCGTCGTCATCGCCAACGCCTTCGGATCCGTGACCAGCGCCAGCGCCCGCGTCGAAGTCGCGGGTGCCCCCACCGTTGACCTCCAACTCAACCCCGCCATCGTCCTCCATGGCACCGTCGGACTCCATTACCGCATCGAGTGGCGGGACGAAGCCAACCCGGGCGTCTGGAACCTCCTCCAAGACATCCCCTCGCTCGCGAGCCCCACGCAGGTCGTCTACGACCCCACCCCCATCTCGGCCACCAACCGCCGATTCTACCAAGCCGTCCTCGTGCCCTAACCGGGCCTCCCCTGGGGCCGTCCGCCGCCCGTCCGCCGGCGGACGGACCCTCAGCCACAACCCGCAATCGTGTCGGGGACCGCGTCGATCTGAACGGGTTCGCGGCCGACCCACGGCCGCCGCCCCCTCCGCGCTCCCCCAATCCTCTTGGCCCCCGCCCTTCCTCTGGCCATGGCCCCCGCGAACCTGTCACCCTATCGCGAACTGCGAGCCGCGAACTGCGAACCTGTCACCCTATCGCGGACCGTGGCCCCCGCGAACCTGTCACCCTGTCGCGAACTGCGAGCCGCGAACTGCGAACCTGTCACCCTATCCAACCTCGCCGCCCTCGCCCTCGTCGCCCTCCTCTGGCTCACCCACCCGCTCTCCGCCCAGGTCGTCATCTCCGAATTCCTGGCCTCCAACCAAAACGGCCTGCGCGATGACGACGGCGCCCGATCCGATTGGATCGAACTCCACAACCCCTCCCCCAACGCCGTCAACGTGGACGGCTGGTTCCTCACCGACGACCGGACCGACCTCGCCCAGTGGCGATTCCCCGCCACCCACCTGCCCCCCGACGGCCGCCTCGTCGTGTTCGCCTCCGGCAAGAACCGCGCCTCCCCGGGAGCCCCGCTCCACACCAACTTCCGGCTCGACACCGATGGGGGTTACCTCGCCCTCGTCCACCCCGACGGCTCCACGCTCGCGACCCACTTCGATTACCCACGCCAATTCCCCGATGTCTCCTTCGGCCCCGGATTCGGCCCCGCCCGCAACCCAACCTACCTGGTCGGCCCCAACCCCCCCTGCAAATACCTCATCCCTGCCGCCGACCCCGACCCCGCCTGGCGCGGAGGCGCCCCTTTCCACGATCAGATCTGGTCCGCCGGCGCCCTCCCGGCCGGGTTCGACCTGGCCGAAAGCCCCCCCACCACCGCCGTCGTGATCCCTGCCAACACGCCCGGCAACCAGGCCTTCGGCGGCTCGCTCGGCCTCGATGTCAACCTCCGGCAACCCATCCAACTCACCGCCCTGGGCTGCTTCGACGACCTCGCGGACGGCCTCGCCCCCGGCGCCACCGTGACCGTCACCCTTTGGCGCCGCGACGACCGCGGGACGCCTGGCCACCCCTTCGACGACGTTGGCCTCGAAGTCCTCGCCCGCACGAACTTCACCAGCGCCGCACCCGGCAGCCTCGTGGGCGGACAACGCTTCAAAACCCTCCCCACCCCCCTCGAGCTCTCCCCCGGCGCCTATTCCATCGTCGCCTCCGGCTACGGAACCGCCGAACGCAACGGCAACGCCGCCGCCGACGGCTTCCCCCAGCCCGCCGTCCAAACCGCCGGGGGCGCCCTCGAGTTCGTCCGCAGCCGCTGGGGCGAGGCCAGCCAGTTCCCCACCGTCGTCGATGTCCTCACCACCCAATACGGCGCCGGCACCTTCCAATTCCACACCCGCCCACAAAACGCCTTCCCCACCAGCCTCGCCACCATGCACCCCACCCACCCCAGCGCCCTCGTCCGAATCCCCTTCATCGCCCCCTCTCCACCGTCCCGCCACCGCCTCAGCCTGCGCATCCGCTACGACGACGGCTTCGTCGCCTGGCTCAATGGGGTCGAGATCGCCCGCCGCCATGCCCCTTCCCAACTCACCCACCAGTCCACCGCCACCGCCACCGCCACCTGGTCCTCCGCGGAAACCATCGACGTTACCCCCCACGCCATAGCCCTCCGGCCCGGCCCCAACCTGCTCGCCCTCCACCTGCTCAACGCCGCCCCCGAGGACCCCGATCTCGCCCTCGATCTCACCCTCGCCGCCGACGGCACGCAACCGGCCCTGGTTTACTTCGAGCCGCCGACCGCCGGCGATCCCAACCCCGACGGCCTCCTCTTCCCGAACGTGGTCATCCACGAACTCCACATCGACCCGCCCCAATCGAAGTCGATCCCCGCCGAGTTCATCGAGCTCTTCAACCCGCGTCCCACCCCGGTCGACCTCTCCGGGTGGTCCTTCACCCGCGGCATCCACTTCACCTTCCCACCCGGTGCCTCCCTGGCCCCGGGCGGCTTCCTCGTCGTCGCCGAAAACCCCGCCGCCATCCGCCAGGTCTTCGGGGTCGATGCCCTCGGCCCCTGGAACGGAAGCCTCGACAACACCGGCGAACCCGTCGAACTCGCCCGCGCCAGCGGATCCCTCGTCGACCGCGTCCGCTACGGAGTCGGCTTCCCCTGGCCCACCGTCGGCGACGACCCGGCCGCTTCCCTCCAACTGATCCACGAGGGGCTCGATCATGAGTTGGGCGGCTCCTGGCGCTCCGCTCCGCCCACCCCCGGCGCCCCCAACGCGGTCGCCGCCGCCAACGCACCCCCCGCCATCCGCCAGGTCACCCATTCCCCCGCCCAGCCCACCTCCCACCAACCCGTCCTCGTCACCGCCAAAATCACCGACCCCGACGCCGTCCAGGACGTCTCTCTTGAATACTGCCTCGTCGCGCCCGGCACCTACGTCCGCCTCTCCGACCCCGCTTACCACGATGCCTGGACCCCTCAACCCATGCGCGACGACGGTCAGAACGGGGATGCGGTGGCCGGCGACGCGATCTACTCGGCCCTCGTGCCGGCCTCGGTCCAGACCCACCGCCGGCTTATTCGCTACCGTATCGCCGCCCGCGATGGCGCCGGCCACGCCGTCCGCGTCCCTTACCCCGACGATCCCTGCCCGAATTTTGCCTGGTTCGTCCACGACGGACTCCCCGCCTGGACCGGCGCGGTTCAACCGGGTGTCACCGCGCCCGCCACGTTCAGCCCTGCGATCCTGGGCCACGTGCGGCCCTTCCACCTGCTGGCCCGCCCCGACGACGTCCAGAATTGCCAGTACAACCCCGCCTACAACGAAACCCTCTACCGCTTCGAAGGCACCCTCGTCGCTGACGGAACCGTCCACGATCACGTCCGCTTCCGGATCGCCGGGCAGAACTCGACCTACGTCACCGGCAAGAACAAATGGAAATTCCGCTTCCCACGCGGACATGAACTGGCCCTCACGGACGACCGCGGCCAGCCCACCGGAGCGGCTCGCCGGACGCTCAAGGTCTCCGGCCTCGCCGAACCCTGGGCCGCCTGGAACCGCGGCCTCGCCGGCCTCGACGAAGCCGTCGCCAACCGCCTCTACAACCTTGCTGGTGTCCCCGCCCCGCGCACCCTCTACTTCCAACTCCGCATCATCGATCACGCCGCCGAAGCCAGCTCTGTCAACCAATACGACGGCGACCTCTGGGGCCTTTACCTGGGCTTCGAAGAATACGACGAATCCTTCAAGGACTCGCACGGCCTGCCCGACGGCAACCTTTTCCTCCTCCAAACCGGCAACCATCGGCTCGGCGCCCAGGGCGCCGGCCAACCCGCGGATTTCACCGACCTGCACGCCTTCCTGAGCGGCACCCTCGCCTCCCCTCTCCCCCCCCTCTCATGGTGGCGAACCAACGTTCACCTCCCCACCTACTACTCCTGGCGCGCTGTCACCGAGGCCATCAATAACACCGACATCCGCCACGGCGAAAACGTCGCCTGCTTCCGCAACCCCACCAACGGCCTCTGGAGCATCCACCCCTGGGACAGCGACCTGCTCTACGAACAGTTCGACCGCTGGGGCCCGGAAGGCGTCCAGTCCCGCTCGCCCTACGAGCAAATCCGGCGCTGCCTCGAATACCCCACCCTCAACGTCGAATTCCAAAACCGCGCCCGCGAACTCCGCGACCTCCTCCTCAACCACGACCAAATCGGCAAACTCGTCGACGAGTTCGTCTCTTTGCTCACCCCCCACGGCCCCTCCCAACCCGGCTTCGTCGAGGTCGACCGCCGCCTCTGGGATTGGCACCCGCGGACCGCCACCGATGGCCGGTCACCCTGGGAAAAAGGCAACTTCTACCGCTCCCCCTTCCCCGTGCCCCCCATGCCTTACGGGCCCTACAACTACAGCCGCATCCTCGCCAGCCCCGACTTCGCCGGACAAGTCGACTGGGTCAAACGGTTCATCGTCGACGACCCCCACGGAGGCGCCCGGCTTGCCGCCCTGGCCCACGATCCTACGATCCCCTTCACCCCTTCCCTCGCCTACCTTGGCCCCCCTGGCTATCCCCCGGACGCCATGTTCCTCGCTTCCTCCGAGTTCGCTTCCCCCGTCCGCCGCGCCTTCGCCGCCATCCAATGGCGCCTGGCCGAAATCTGTGACCCCACCGTCCCTTCCTATGTCCCCGGCGCACCGAACCGTTACGAAGTCCAAGCCTCCTGGGATTCCGGCCCCCTCCCCACCCTCACCCGCCAGATCACCGTCCCCGCGGCCACCCTGCAAACCGGCCATACCTACCGCGCGCGCGTCCGCCACCTCGATGACGGCGGACGCTGGAGCCACTGGAGCGCCCCGCTCACCTTCACCGCCGGCGCGGATCAACCCCCCGTCAACACGCCGCCCCGAATCGAACTCCGACTCCATCCCGCCCTCGTGATCCACGGCCAAATCGGCACCCGCTACCGCGTCGAAGTCCGCGAAGATCCAGACGGCCCATGGCAGCCCCTCCTCGAAATCCCCGCTTTGCCGGCCTCCCCCTGGACGGTCTACGACCCGCACCCCGCGGGCACCCCCCGCCGATCCTACCGCGTCCTCCTCCTCCCATGACCAACCTCCCCGCCCTCCGCAGTCAGGAATCCCCCCAACCCCTTGCATCCTTCGACGCATGAACGATCATATTCATCAGTGCAGAAGTAAGCATACACCCCTCACCCCATCCCTCTCCCCAACCCTTGAAAGCGAAGCGATGGAACGGGGTTGGGGAGAGGGAGAAAGGGAGAGGGGGGCCATCCTGTGTCTGCCTACTTATGCACTCATCAATAAGACCTGTAACCACACGCGCCCCATGCACCCAACACCGCCTCCCACTGCCCCCTCCCCAGGCCTCGTCGCCTCAGCTCACCTGTGCTCATTAGGTCGAGGTTCACGTCGCGCCCCCCTTGGGGTCCGGACACTCGGAGGACGACGGGGAACGGGAGCCTGCGCAGTGCCAGGCGCGTTCACCCTCATCGAGTTGCTCGTCGTCATCGCCATCATCGCCATCCTCGCCGGGATGCTCCTGCCCTCGCTCGCCAAGGCCAAGTCCAAGGCTCACCAAACCACCTGCCTCAACAACAACAAGCAAATCGGCCTCGCCGTTTCCATGTACAGCATGGACAACGACGACCGCTACCCTCGCGCCCGCAGTTGGGGCAAAGCTTGGGGTGACGATCATCGCATCGGCGACAAGTACCTGTCCGAACTCCTCGAACCGCACCTCACTCGAAACCAGGGCACCAACCAGCCTCGCACCAAACCCGCCTCCAGCATTTACGCCTGCCCCTCCGGCCTCAAAGGCAAAGACCCCGCCGTCACCGGTTACCAGACCATGATCCGCGACAACGATTACATCACCTACGTCTGGAACCACGTCTACTTGAAGAAGCGCTCGAGCGACAGCGCATCTTGGGAATACGAAACCACCCGGCCGGTCAGCGGCCGCCGCACCGGCATGGTCGTCAACCCCACCTCCGCCGTCCTCGTCTGGGAAATGCCCTACTGGACCGCCTCCGCCGGCCCCCACAAAATGGCCCTCAACCTCGTCTTCGCCGATACCCACGCCGCCGTCGAACGCCGCAACCCCAAAGAGTTCGACTGGTGGAGCTACCACAGCCGCCGCGGTTGGGACGACAACGACTTCACCGGCGCCCGCTGACCCTTCCTGTTCGACGGCGATGGGACCGGGTTCAGGATGGACGCGGTGTGATGACGGGATTTTATAGCGAACCCGTCACCTTGTCCCAACTCCATCCACCCATCCAACTCCGGAACCCGCACCAAATCCCGGAGCAAGATCCGCAACGCGTGATCCGCCTGGCGAACCTTCCACCCCGCCCCATCCGACTGCAACGCCTGCAACCCCAGAAACTGGCCCACATCCTCCGCCGTGGCTTGCCGGAGCCGACGCGGCTTCAGTTCGCGGATAAACCGCAGGCACCACCGTTCATACCAACCCTCCTGCCCAGCCTTAACCCCATGGCTCGCCAGCAGATCCCAATAGCGCTCCCAAATCAGGCGCTCCGCCCCCGGCTCCCCGTCTCCGCTCACTCGAGACGGACGCGACCCTGGTGAATGCTGCGAGTCCATTGACACCTCCAATTCAGTGCTTTAGCCGCCTGACAACGTCATGACTGCCGAACTAGACAGATTCTGTCTAGCACACTATTGGCTCCATCCGCCTAATACCTGTTCGACGAGTCATGGGCTTGTGGCAGCGTGTCGAGATCGAAGCACCGGGCGGAGAGCGACAGAACGGGACGCCGAGCATGGTGTTGCCTGCGGCCGGTTTGAGAGTTGACGTGGTTTGCTCACGGTTTTTGGGTTCCGCACCTGGCAACGTCGAACAAGGCGCTGGAGTCGAACCGCCGCCCCGGCGTTCCGCGAGACACCGGCAGGGTTTCCCGACGCCCCGCCTCCGCAGTTGACTCCGCTCCCGGCGGCGGTCGCTCAGCTCTACGTTCGGCAACAATGAGTCTGCGCCTATGAAGCTCTGCCTCCAGTCGTTTGCGGGCCTTCTCATGACGATCGGCGGCTTCGTAGCCGGAGCGTTTCTGACCTCGGTCATTCCTGGGGCTGGCGGGAAATACATGAGCCCATTGGGAGAGTTGATCGTCGCAGTCGTAATTTTTGCGACTACCTTCGGGTTGGCGACTGTCGCCCGGTTTGATCGCAGCGTTCTGTTTCTCACTCTAGGTCTCACAGCGATGTTCATGGTAGTAGTCTTGACCCTGTTGAGCGGTGGACACTGGTGGGTTGATTTCGAGGAAGTCTGGGATCACACGCTCTTGCCGGTAGCATTGTCGGGCACTGCCGTAGCAATCATTCAGACATTCCGTGACCGGCGGAATGCCGAACCAGACGGTCCAGCGAACGGGAGCCAGCCGATTCGCTCAGAGACAAATCGGACGTCATCGGCGGCTGGCTCCCGTCGCTGACCTTTGCGTTAGGGTGAATACGCTTATGAAGGTAAATGTGTCCGACTTAACACAATATCTCGGAGTTGAGCCCCGGGATGTTGCTGAGTGTCCAGATCAGTACCGCTACTCCCTGCCAAGGCCATCGGGAAGTTTAGCAATCACGATTTGCGAGCAAAAAGCATGGGTGACGATTGGGATCGATGATCGCGACGGCAATAGCCTGTTTGGCGCGATGATTGATGCCAAATCTGTATTGGTGAAAAGCGAAACACCGAGCAAGTTCCACACACGCGTAGAGGTGTTGGCAACAAGCGGAAGCATCTTCATGATATATGGCCCGCCAGATTACCAGTGTATCGCGTTCGCATAGTCGTGGCTTCTAGAGCCCCTAACCAGTCGCTCGAGAGAACGCCGGTGGAGCGCGTCGCCCGTGACTCGCGGCCAGGTGTCCGGCGTCTCTCAGCTTTGCGTTAGCCTGTAACGTCGCGAGCGAATCGAACACGCACGGCAAATCCAAGCACACAAAATGAAAACACCAAGGAACACGACCACAATAACCGCAACGACAATCATGGCGCTGGCCCTCGCCAGTGCGAGCTTTGCGCAGCAAGCCCCGCCGCCACTGCCAGGAACCTTCTACTCGGCAAAAGACCCCGACCTGCCGCCCATGCCGTTCAATCCCTTCCCGCAGCTTCCATCCGTCGAAGTTGCGCCGGGCATCTACGTGGTCGATGATACCCGCGTGCCCGACACGCCGGAACAAACCGCCGCCCGTGCCGCCCAACAGGCGGCGCAAGAACTGGCGGCGCGGATTGATCCTGCAACGGTTCAGCGGCTGGCCGAAGAAGCCGCCCGCCGGCGGCAGGAACGGTATGAACGGGAGTTCGTGCGTTGGCGGCATTCCGGATTGCATGACGCGCTGGGACGGCCCACATCGCGCAGAGGTTGGCTCGCGGACAAACGAGAGGCTGTGAGGACGGAGTTGCCTGTTCGCTGGCGGGAGTCGCAGCAACGTCAAGACGCGCTTGAGGCGTGGGCGAAGGCGTCCGGCGCACCGCTCAAGATTCAGTTGTCACCCGACCGGGCTGCTTCTCTGACATTCTTTTCTCAGGGCGAGGGTCTTTACCTGATGCCGTATTCGGCGGTGGCTGCGGACACCATTTCGACCGATGAGGTATGGCCGGGCGGGACTTCGGGACTAGACCTGACGGGCACGGGGATGACCATCGGGATGTGGGACGAGGGTTCCGTGCGAGTAAGCCATTTGGAGTTTTGGGTATCCCCCACCGTCAGTCGTGCTGAGCAGCGGGACGCAGCAGCAGGCCCCAATCCGCATTCTACGGCGGTCGCTGGAGTCATGGCTGCCGCCGGATTGGATTATGGCCCGCCTTTTGGGCGGGTTAACATCGGCATGGCGCAGAATGCCACGGTGTGGGCGTATGACTATGTCCAGAATCTCTTCGCCGAAATGGACACGGCCGGAACCGAAGGTCTGCGTTTGTCCAATCATTCGTTCGGGCCGACCGCTGGCTGGAATTACGATTTCGGCCTCAACGCCTGGCGTTGGTGGGGGACGCCCGCAGTCAGTCAGACCGAAGACTGGAAGTTTGGATTCTATTTCACCGAAAGCGCGGCTCTCGATGAACATGCTTACGAGTTCCCAGAGTTTCTAACCGTGTGGGCGGCGGGGAACGATCGGAATGAGGGCCCCGCCGCGCAGCCGGTTGCCCACTACGTTCGCGACGCGCAAGGCCAATGGGTGCTCGTCAACAATGTGGTCCGTTCGCTGGATGCCGACGAAGGCGGCTACGACTCCCTTTCCGGATTGGCGGCGGCCAAGAACGTCCTTGCTGTGGGCGCCGTCGCGGACTTGGTTGGAGGCTACGACGGACCCGCCAGTGTGCTGATGACCGTGTTCAGCACCTACGGTCCCACCGACGACGGGCGCATCAAGCCCGATGTCGTGGCCAATGGCGTGCGTCTGAACACTACCGCGCACGATGGAGACGCGAACTATTTTATCGACACCGATTTCACCACGGGCACGAGTTTCGCCGCGCCCAGTGTCGCAGGTTCGATTGCACTGCTGGCACAGCGCCATGAGCAGTTGAGGCCCGCCGCTCCCCCGTTATTTGCGTCCACCCTCAAGGGCCTGGTAATTCACACAGCAGATGAGGCGGGCGACCACCCAGGTCCCGATTACCGGCACGGCTGGGGCTTGATGAACACCCTGAACGCTGCGGAACTTCTGGCGGCTGATGCGGCCAGTGATTCACGACCACATGTCAAGGAGGTGCCGGTGGACAATGGGAACATCATCGAGTTTCCCGTAGTCTGCGCGGGCGGCGCGCCGTTGCGCATCACCATCGTGTGGACGGACCCACCCGGCCCTGTAGATCAGTTTGCCACAGTGGACCCAATGGTAGCGCGCTTGGTCAACGACCTTGACTTGCGGGTCATTGGCCCTGACGAAACAACCCACTTCCCTTGGATTCTGAATCCGGATCTGGTCAACCGAACGGCTGCAGCCCGAGGCGCAGCGGCAACGACGGGAGATGATACCCGCAACAACGTGGAACAGGTGTTGATTGCAGATCCGGCAGCGGGAACCTACACCGTGCGAGTGACACACAAAGGCACGCTACTGAATCAGGAGCCGCAGTGGGTTTCGATACTTGTCAGCGGTAACGTTGCGCAGCCCAAACCGGACTTCCGGATTATCAACCAAGCTGTCACGCCCGTCGGAGATTTCGCGCTGGTCTGGCAGGCTGTGGTTGGACAGCGGTATCAGGTGCAGTATCGAAACAATATCGAGGGTCCAGGCTGGACGGACATTGGGCCGGAAGTTACGGCGGCACTTCCAACGGTGGGCGTGGAGTTGGCAATCGACCCGCAACAGCCGCACCGGTTCTTCAGAGTTGCCGAAGTGGAGTAACATGAATTCGCGCACGGCACACGCAGGCGTTTGGTTGGCATACGCATGGTTGGCCTTGGGCAGCGGTGAAGCTGCTGCCCAAGGCACCATCCACTTCGTCCAGCCACCCGAACCAATTTACGTTACACAGGGAAGATATGATTCGGATTTCAACTGGCAGGAACTGATCGACCTCAACGCTGACGGTATCGCCGATTACCGCTTTTTTGGAGACGTGTTTTCTGTGAGTGTCCAAGCTTTGGGTGAGAACGGCCATCTGTCGCTCTTGGCGACTCCGCCCGATTTGGGCAGCCTTCTATACCCGCTACCCGCAGAGGTCAGCATCGGGCCAAGTCCACCCGAAGGTCTCGATTGGGTGAATTCGCTCACACCAAGCCACCCATTTGCCGGCACTTCTGGCATCTCGGCCTTTACGTCCAATGGAGGCAGTGGCCTGTTTTTCGGATTGACGGCTTACATGGGGGTTCAGTTTCTCTCGGTGGATGGGACGCACTTTGGTTGGGTGCGAATTGACGCTCCATCGTTTGAAGCCGGTGGTGTGATATTGGACTGGGCCTACGAGACGCGCTCCAACGTGCCCATACTCGCGGGCGCAGTGCCAGAGCCTTCAACGTGGGCGTTGATTGTATTGGGAGGCATCTTCATTGCATACGCTCGAAACATCCAAAGGAATGGCTAACAAGATCACTGGAGCGAACAGCCGCCCCGCTTCGCAGTTCGAGAGTCGCGGGCATCGGCGATGCGCTCTGGTTGTCGAGCGTCACCGGCGTTATCACGGCGGGGCGGCTGTCGCTCAGTTCTGGCGTTCGACGAGTCATGCGTTCGCGGCAGCGTGTCGAGATTCAAGCACCGGGCGGAGAGCACGGGAATGGGCCGCCAAGCATGGTGTGGGCTACGGCCGGTTTGAGGGTTGACGGGGTGAGGTGACGGGTTTTGAGTGTCGCACATGGCAACGTCGAACCAGGCGTGCGAGCTAACGCCGGACGAGCGCGCCCGGCGTGGATTTGGGCGCTTGCTCCGGCGTAGCTCCACTTACCGTTCGACCATGAGTTCACCACGA